>JAKAUW010000080.1 GCA_021817455.1 Thermoplasmata archaeon
CCCTTCCAGGGAGGAAGAACTCAACATCCTCAAATCCATTACTCTCCCGAATGATGACGTTGACAACGATGTTGATGCAACTAAGATCCTGAGCCTTCGGAAAGAAGTTTCAAAGGTTCATGCAAGTGAAGAGATAATGTCCTATATTGTTGATATTATTAGAAGAACCAGGGAACACGAGCTCATAATGGTCGGTGCAAGCCCAAGGACCGCAGCCAAGTATCTTACAGCTGTCAGGGCCAATGCAATGCTCAATGGAAGGGACTATGTAATACCGGAAGATGTGAGGTTCATTTCCAGGGAACTTTTGAACCACAGGCTAATACTCAGGCCCGAGGCACTGCTTGAAAACGGTGGAGATGGAGTTTCCACTGTCAACAGGGTAATCGACAGGCTTATATCACAGGTTGCGACACCTAAATGATCAAGAAATCCGGATATGGGATACTGGCGGCAGTTTCTGCTTCAGTGCTGGAATCCATATTATTCGGATATGATTATTACATAATTTTCTCTTTGATTCTCTTCTTCATCCTTGTATCTGACATCATCATTTTCAACAGCGGGGCTGCCCGGGACCTCTTCAAGGTGGAAGTCGAAAGGAAAATGGCGGACGACCACGGAAGGAAGTATCAGGGAAAGGAAGTGGAGGTATTCTTCAAGAATCCAACAAGAAGAGTCATAACTTTCCATTACTACGATACACTTTCAGATGTATTCCATGCAAGCGGGGATTTCGACGGGGACTTAGTTCTTGCCCCTGGCGAAGTCAAGAGGCTCACTTATGCAATCTCAGCCTATGCCATCGGGAAGTATCAGATTGGCCCGCTTATCCTTTACATACAGGATCCCATGAAACTGTGCATAACACGGGCAGTGGTTCCAAAGGTGGATGAAGTGAAGATCGGCCCAGCTTATTCTGATATCCACACACAGAGAAGCGAGAGGCTAAGCAATTTCCTCTTCACAATGGGGATTCATTACTCAAGGAAGAGCGGCCAGGGTTACGATTTTTACGGTATAAGGCAGTACGTCGAATCTGATGATTTCCGTTATATCGCATGGAACAAGTACGGGATGATTGACGGGGAAGACCTCTATATCAAGCAGATGGAAGAGGAGAGGCAGATTGATGTATATTTCTTCATAGATTACAGTATTGGCGCGAACCAGGGGTACGGGGACAGAAGGATGTATGATTCCGTTGTCTCAAGTGTTCTGAATGCCTCATACTCAATCACAAAAAACAGAGATGGCGTGGGTTTCCAGGTTATTTCCAGCAACATTGACCATTTTATCCCTGCCCAGAAATCAGAAGAACCAATCAAGAAGCTTGAAAAACTGGTTGCTGAACTTCGCCCATCGGGGGAGTTTCACATTGAGCAGGTTTTTGAAATGGTAAAGAAGCGGATCAAGAAGAACGCGGTCGTATTCATCGTCACACCATTTTCATACCCAGAAAGTTTCGTAAAGCTCAATGCAAGAAATATTCACACCGGCAAGCCAACTTACATGTTTCTCCTTGACTCATATGACTTCATGGAGAAGCGTGAGGACCCTGTCTACAGGAAACTGATGATGAGCACCGGGATAAAGGAGCGCAGGTATCTAAAAACCGTCACCGGATTCTTCAATGGAATAGGGGTGAAGGCCGTGGTCTCAAGAGAAAAGGACCTCCTGGCCAGGATCCTTGCAGAATACAGGTATGCAAGAATGCAGAACCTGGGGAGCTGATGGAAAATGGAAGACGACATGAAAATGATTCCCATCAACGTTGCAATAATGCTTCCATCCATAGTGCTCTCAATATACGTAATACCAAATATTGTTGGAAACGTGTATGTTATCCCATTCATATTCTTGAGCATTCTCCCCATAATCAAGAAAGTCCTTCCAGAACCATTTTCAAGAGACCTTTACCCAACGGTAGTCATTCTAGTATTGCTCATAATCCTGCTTAATATCATGCTTGCGGGGAACCTCATTGCCTCAAACTGGTTCTTCAGGCTGTTCATAATCCCTCTGAATATTCAGACTGCCATTACCCTGACAATGGCCCTGAGTATAGCATCTGTTTTTGAGGGAATCTTCTCAAAAAGCTTAGCGAAATCCATCGGTTACCAGACATTTTCCCTTCTTCCGTTACTTGATCAGGTATTCGTTCTGTATTTGATGCAGCAGTATTCTTACACTTACCTTCAGGCCTATTACGAAGCTTATTCTCAGCAGATCATCTCTTTCATTGCACTTGTGGTCACAGGATCCACAAACATTTTTGGGCAGAAATTCCCACCTCCTCTTTCCGAATACAGTTTCCCAATAGATCCAGTGATGCTGTCTGCGCTGATTATTTCCCTGGTGGCCATTATGGCGTACTTCGTGATAGTCAAGGAGAGCAAGCTCAAGGGTGAAGTACTTTCCGGCATTGCGTCCGCACTGGTTCTAGGGGGTGTGTTGGGAGTGATTGTTTTCTACCTGGTCCAGATAACTGCAGGTTCAGGCTTTGACCTTTTCGTTGCTGCCCTGGCGCTTGTCGTGACGCTGGTTTATGCCGCTAGATCTTCCCCAGAAAGAAAAGCTAGGAAAAAAGGAGCTCCTAAGCTTAAAAACAACTGGTAATTTTATTAATTTGCCTCTCAATACCTTATGGTGAATACCCTTGAAATAAGGAATGCACTCATAGTAACCCAGAATCAGGGAAGAGAAGTACTGAGGGGAAATATTTACGTTGAAGGGAGCAACATTTCATACATAGGCAATGGGACCCATGATTCAAATGAAGTCATTGACGGTACACACAAACTTGTGATGCCCGGCCTCATAAATACTCACTGCCATGTGGCAATGTCTCACCTCAGGGGAAAACTGGACGACATGCCTCTGAGCAAATTCCTGGAACTCACCTTCAAACTCGATTCAGAAAGGACGAACAGTGGGATCTACAATTCGGCCCTTCTGGGAATTTATGAAATGATAGATTCCGGCGTGACCTCCTTCGTGGACCTTTATTATTCAGAAGACTTGATTGCAAAGGCTGCAGAAGACGCAGGAATGAGGGCATTTCTTTCCTGGGTTACACTAGATCAGGACAAAACAACTCAAAAGGGGGACCCAAGCGCAAACGCAGAACGTTTCATAGGTCAGTTCCAAAATGACGATTTGGTGACTCCTTCGGTAGGCGTTCAAGGAGTATATGTAGCTTCGGACGAGGTCTACCTCAAGGCCAGGGAAATTGCCGATAGAAAGGATACAATTATTCACGGCCACCTGTGTGAAACAAGGGAGGAAGTGTACAACTTCATGGAACTGCATAATGGGGAAAGGCCCACTGAGCACCTCGACAGGATAGGATTCCTGAACCGCAGATTCCTTGCTGCCCATGGGGTGTGGAACACCATGAGGGAAGTCAGGCTATTGGGCAAGAATCATTGCAATGTCTCATGGAATCCAGTAAGCAATGCGAAACTCGGAGTAGGCGGAATAGCACCGGTCACAGAATACCGGGAAAATGGGGTGACAGTCACAGTGGGTTCTGACAGTTCTGGAAGCAATAACAACCAGGAACTTTTCCAGACCATGAAGTTTGGATCCATATGGGTGAAGAATGAACGATGGGATCCTGCACTCACAACTGCACAGGAAATACTTGACATGGCAACAGTAAATGCCTCCAGGGCGTTAAACACCAATGACATAGGTTCCATTGAGGTTGGTAAGAAAGCTGATTTCGCCATTCTGGATATGAGGACGCCAAGAATGATGCTTACCAATGAAGAAACTGCAGTATCCAACATCATATATTCCGCAGATTCATCCTGCGTTTCAGATGTTATAATCAACGGAAAAATCCTGAAGAGAGACCGAAAGCTGGTTGGTTATGAACCTGAAAAGCTTCATGACCAAGTCTTCATCTAATGAATTATGAAGAACGTTGGGATTCGTAAATTCAGATTGGCAGTGTATGCACAAATCACAAAAGTTACCTTCCCATGAAAGAGTGTTATCAATGAGGATTTCCCATAACCTCTCCTTTTCGACAGAATGAATTTGGAAATCACGTTTTTCAATTGAAATGGCATTTAAAGTGCTCGAAATGCCATCAGTTCATGCCATTTTCCTTCTGTTTTCTTATGAATTTCTAGTGCTCACGCTGTCCGATCAAGAAATCTTGTCCTCATGAGGTTATAGCACATGGCGGTGAAATATGTCTTGACCCTTGCCCTCTGCACGGTTGTTACCATGGTTCCACCACTGACTTTATTCTGGATAACCTCATGTTCCTGCGTATGCTCTTCGTGGGGAGCTTGTGATTCCTCACAGCGCGATCCATGGTTCCATTGATGCCCTTGCATTCGGAGCAGAAATATCCTTTGCCCCTGTAACAGACCACTCCAGGAAGGGAGAGATCAATCCTTGAGTCATGAACATTCGCCGGTGTTACTGAAAGCTTCTCCATGATCTTGATCTCGTTGGTGAGGGTGTGTTCCTTGTATCCGAAATGGTGCTGCTTATTCTTTGTGGCTGAGGTACCGTCCTTAGATCTGCGGGTCCTTGCATCCTCCCCCCCTTGTTTTGCAGTATCCACCGCGATCGGATTCGATGAATGAAGCATCCCGAATGATCCCTTTCTTCACCCTGCTGCGGCTGGCCCTGATCTGATCCATGATGTCATTGAAGACAAGGCGATTCTTGCCTATTTTAGAAAGCCTTTCACGGAAGTACCGGATCGTGTTCCTGTCCGGCAATTTCTCATGGAATCTCAGGAACTTCATGAATGATATCCTGTCCCTGATCTCCCTCTTCACCTGCGGATCAGAGAGATTTTACCACTGCTCCAAGAGTAATATCCTCACCATGAGTACAGGGTCATATTTTGGCCTTCCTCCCTTCTCTGTATCATTGTCATAGAGATCTGCAAGAATATTCCTGTTCCTCTCAAAATCTATGCGATCCCCTATGCCGGAAAGGGGATCGCCAAGGTTCTCAATTCCTTGTAGAGTTCTGATAATCCGGTCTGAAAGAGGTTCATGCCATTTGATCATGGGGTCATGAAAAAAGGTTTCGGTAGGGTTTTTTAGGAAACCTCAAAATACTCTTTATTGAACATACTTAAATAAGGCTTAAGTGAGAAAAGTATCTTGGTTTTGGCCTTGTTAAGATGTTCCTCCATTGTTGATTCGGACAGGTTGTTTCTGTTTGCCAGATCTTTCAGCGTAGTCTTTTTGGGGATTGAATAATATCCTAAATACAGGGCCTCAGTGAAATATTCCATCTGCTTTTTTGTTACGCCTTTGAAGAGAGATGAGATAGATATGGTGTATGTATCCCTCAGAGAATCAGGGGTGAACGAATTCTTTTTTACGATTTCAGTTTCTCCTATTTTAGCAAAATCCTCATAGAGAGATTTCAGGTACTGATCTTTAAGAGTTATAACATTTATGCTCTCTCTTCCATTTTTATATTCAACTGGGGCCTGCCAGAGGCAGTTATTGGATTCTGCAATCCTGATTGTGGAATTATCTATGCTGCACTTGCAGGTAAACATTATTGTAAGCCTTGATCCATTCCTGGACTGGTAAACTGCTTTGGAATTCAGCATGTTCACAATTTCCGGAATAAAGGTCTGAACCCTGTCAATATCGCCATTCTTGCCATAAAATTCAAGGTAGTCAAGGCTCGAGTTGCACCACCTGTAAAAAGTCACTTCTGGGAATTTTTCTGAAACAGAACAGAAAGGGTAGTTATTCCTCAGTGAAAACGCAACTTCATCCATGATAGCCAATCCAGAACGGTTATAAATATATACCCGACCGTTCAATGTGTATATGGTGATGAAACATGACAAACATAATTGTTGAACACAGATGGAGAGAACATAATAAGGATGAGGCGTTTAAGGCTGTAGGCGGCATAGTTGACATGGCAAAAAACAGCAAACTGCCAGCAGGTTTCACACTTAAATCCATCAATGTTATTGGCGAGGAGAACCGTGCAGTATGCAACTGGGAAGCACCGAGTGCTAACGAAATGAAAGAACTACTCAGGAAAGTTAACCCGCCAACAAAACACGAAGTATTCGAAGCACAGAAAATATTCTGAACTGTTTTCCGTTGAAAGGATTCGGGGAACATTTTCCCGTTTTCTGCAATTTTTTTAAAAAACTTAAAAGCCTTCCTTATTCAATGTTCGGGATTTTCAATTTCATTCTATCGAAAAGGAGAGGTTTTGGGAAATTCTCCAATGTGAAACTTGAGTAACATCCATTTTCCTTTAATTAACAATTCAGTGCAATGACTGGCTTTTTTCATTGCCAATGTGGTATTCTTGTATCGGAATGAAATCTCTTCCTCCTTGAGGTTTCTCAGAATAAGGCCCTTTCAGAGTGTTTTTCCAATGTGATCAATCAGTTGGTTTTCTTTATCCACTATTACTTTCGTCAATAGAAGATATATAAATACTGATACAATTAGGAAATGAAGCATATGAGTTGGCAGGAAGCCGAAGTTAGGGAATTGAAAGTTGGAAGATACATGCTTATTGACGATGCACCCTGTAAAATCGCAGAAATCACCATGTCCAAGCCAGGAAAACATGGTGAAGCCAAAGCTAGAATCGTTGCAATCGGAGTTTTCGACGGTCAGAAGAGGAGTGTTGTATTCCCTGTAAAGCACAAGGTAAAGGTACCAATTATAGAAAAGAAGAATGCGCAGGTACTTTCAAAAGCTAACAACGAAATCCAGCTTATGGATTCTGAAACCTTTGAGACCTTTTTAGTGCAGGTCACCCCGGAAGAGGTTGACCGGATACAGCCCGGAACGGAGGTATCCTATTGGGAGACAATGGGCGTAAGAAAGATCATGCTTCAGAATTAGGCGCAATGTTTTCCCACAGGAAAATAGCCGATGCACAGGTATCCTATGAGGATGCCAAGTATGTTATTTTCGGGGTTCCGTTCGACCATACTTCAAGCTTCAGGAGAGGCTCTCGTTTAGCCCCTGATTCCATAAGACTTGCCTATGATAACCTGGAATCATTCGATTTCCAGTACAAAGTGAATTTCCCTGACCTGCCAATTTGTGATATGGGAGACCTTTATGTGGAAGAGGATGCCGAAGAGGTCGTCAATGATATAGAAAGATCCGTCAGGCACATTGCGGACGATGGAAAGATTCCGATTATGCTCGGTGGGGAACACTCCCTTACAACTGGCCTCATCAGGAATTTCCCGAACTGTTCAATGATCATAATTGATGCCCACAGTGACTTCAGATACGAATACATGGGAAGTAAGTACAACCATGCCTGCATCACCAGACGGGCATTGGAAGTTCTTGGCGAAGAAAGAATTTTCTCTGTAGGGACAAGATCTGTGTCCAGAGAGGAATACGAAGACCCAGACTTTTCTAAGATAAGATATTTCAGCGCTAATGAAGTCAGAGAGAAGGGGATTCAGAAAGTGATTGAAGAAATTGAGAGAAAGGCCAAGGAAAAAATCTACTTCTCAATCGACATGGATGGCATCGACCCTTCAGAAGCCCCTGGCGTTGGCACTCCGGAACCTTATGGCATATCATCTGCAGAAGTCCGGTCACTGATTAACCATTTTGCAAAGAGGATTATCGGGTTCGACATTGTGGAAATGACACCTGTATATGACAATGGCAACACATCCATGCTTGCGGCTAAATTCATTCAGGACTTCATAGGCAGTAAAGAAAGCAAAGCGTAGTCATCGGTTTTTTCTATTTCTTCTTCATGAGAAATAGCTGCCAGAGATAGCTTTTCGTGATTTTTCCGCCATAATTTTTGTCAATCATGTCTGTTAGGCATTCCAGCAAGCCTTCCCGCGAAGGGTCCTCCATCAATATTATATCTGAATAGGTGGATAGGAGTTGCCTATATTCTGAAGCAGTGTATTCAACATCAGTTCCATAGTTTTTGTTAATTGTCTTTTCAAATCCGTCCCTGAACTCGGAAGAGTACCTGAATCCATCTTTCACCACTTCATCGCGGCCAGGGAGCCTGAATTCTGCAGTTGTGTTCTTATCCCATTTGAGATAACATTCCTGAGATGAAACAGGAAAAGTATCCCTCCCATTGTCTATATGCCTTGTTTCAATTATTGCTGCTGTTCCACCTTTACTGACAATATTCCTGATCTTTTGGCCTCTTTTCAATGGGTCGAGCCAGTGGTATGAAGTAGCGGCAACAACTAGGTCATATGAGTCAGGTTCTAATTCTTCTGTGTCAAAATCTCCTTCAAGAATAGTAACATTAGTGAACTTGGGGACATTGAGTCTGGCTTTCTGCGCAAGTTTACTGCCCAGTTCTATCCCAGTAACGGTGAAGCCCTTGAGTGCCAAAGCCCGGGTCAGGAAGCCTGTGCCTGTACCGATCTCAAGTATCCTGGAACTGACTTTAATGCCAGAATTCTCGACGAGATCGTCTATAAGAGAGACAGGGTATTCTGGCCTAGCAATATCGTAAAGGTCAGCAACACTGTCAAATATGGACTTCTTCCCCGCAGCATCCTTCACTGATGCCTCACCATGTTGTATATTGGTATAATTAACGGTTCATACATGTTTGATATATAAAATGCATTTGTTGAGATAAAAAGTAAAATTAGGTTAAAGTCCTAGCTTTCCAGCTATTTCTTTACCTTTGGTAATTTCAATTCTGCAAGGGGTTGGTAATTTGATCGATGCTTTGTGCAGTGCGTCTCTGAGCATCACAGCTCTGTCAGGGGTTGTCCTGCCAACCATTATGATGTCACCTGAAGATATTCTGGCTGCTGTGCCAACAGGCCTTCCAAATGCCGCCCTCATACCTGATGAAATTCTGTCTGCTCCTGCCCCGGTTGCCATCTTATGTTCCCTAAGGACATGATGTGGGTATGGCCTAATCTGGAGGAAATAATTGTCTGCAGTTGAGCCTTCCATCATCTTCCTGTTCACAGAAATCCTAGCGGCTTCAAGAGCGATATGCCTGATCTGGCAAGCTTCCTTGGCAACCAGTCTTAGTTCGATCTCGAAATCTCTCTTCTGATTCCCCTGTATGAAAGTCGTAATCTTTGGGTAGGGTACTCCTCCCATGAACTCCTTCCTAGTATAAGCTGGACCTGAAATTTTAGTGTACATTCTTGCTGGTTTAGTTACCATGGAGATTCTATCCGAAAGCCGGTCAGAATATAAAAACTAAACGATTTGCTTAATAAACGGTGTCATCATTGTCGTAATTTTCCCTTTGTGACCCTAATTCCAAGATGCGGTAAAACTGCACTTGGTATAAACATTATATTTATGGTAACTATTTACCACTATGGAGAAAAAGAAATTAATTGATGTTACCCACATATCCTCAAGGGGATCATCTTACAGGATCACACTTCCTAAGAGGGTAATCAGCAGACTAAACCTCAAAGATGACGACATCATAGCATTTTACGAAGACGAGGGTGTCAAGATCGATAAAATCCAGTAGGTAAGTACCAAGTGAGATTTATCTCAACCGTTGCATTACTCCGTTGTGCCTTCAGATTCATCAAAAAATGCCTCTTTTTCACTATTCATAAGCACACTCTCCTTTGGGTCTGGATGGTTCAGCCTTAGTTTTGCTATTCCATTGCTTGCGCAAAACATTGGATACTCTTACGTAGTAATCGGGATATTAGGGTTTCTGGCATCATTGCCTTTCCCGGTTGTGGCCTTTATCTACCTGAAATCAGGCTACAGGATGCTGAGATATGGCACGATTATTCCGCTTGTTTCACTTACTGCCTTATCCCTTCTGTTTTATTTCTATTACAGGAGCTACTTCATTCCACTTACAATAATTGCCAGTTTAATTCAGGCACCTTGGTGGATTGCAACGGAGATCTCACTCGGGACATTCAGCGGAACAAGAAATGCTGAAAAGTATTCTGCCGGATGGGGCATTCCAAACGCACTGGCACCTATACTTATGGGCGTCATTCTCCAGATAAGCGGTTATGAAATAGTGTTCCTTGTTTCTATGGTGGCTTTCATCGTTGGTGCGTTGACGTCTCCAAGGCCAGGCATACTTTCAATGAAAAATGCGGAAAAACCTGTTAAGAGGATCTATCTTCTATCGCTTTTCTTTGCAGGGATATTTTCCGGGTTCATCTACTTCGTAATGGAACCTGTCCTAAGGGCACATGGCTTCAATTATCTGATAATAGGAGGTGTGATCTCGCTTTATGGGGTGGTTGCTGCAATCGGGTACATAATACTAAATTATTCTAGAGATCTTAATATATCCACTTACAGTGCGCTTTCTGCACTATTAATAGTTCCAACCGCATTAATTGGGGTTTTCCTGAACATTTACACCATTGTCATTGTGGTTATTCTTGCAGGGCTAGGAGTCTCTATAAGCATGTCCAAGGTATTGTCTTATATCGCAGGTTCATCTGATCTAAAGAGGGGTGTATTCTATTATGAGACGTTCTTCGGGACTGGATTCATGGCAGGTTCGCTGCTACAGGACGTCCTTTACCAGTATATTGGAAAAGTAACAATTTTGATAATGTTCATCGCTCCCCTGGCCTACGCAATGGTAATGCTATCACGGAAATGGCAATAATCAGAATTTAGACGGATTTCGAACATCAATCACAATATTCTTTTCCCCAACGGCATCCTTGTCTAGCTCATGGCCACACTTGGTGCACTTCAGTGACAAGTTCGGGAGAAGTATGTGGTACGTTGCCTGGCCGCATTCAGGGCATCTGCTTTTGACAAATGGCTCGATTTCAGATATCACCTTCCGTTCCACACTATGTTCCACATCTACTCCTATTGCAGAAGACGTGCTTACTTCCGGCGTCTCATTAGGGACCTTTATCCCGAGCTGTACCAGTGAATAGACGCCAAGAAAACCGAGGAAAAAGAGGAAAAGTGGCAATATTACGCTAAGAGCTGCGTTGCCGGAAATAAGGAATGCAGTTAAATTGGTCATGGCAACGGCAAAATTTGTTAGGTATGCTTTGAGGAAGCCTAAATTCAGGAATATTTCGTTCAACACCAGAAGGGAAAAGAACGCGGTAATGAAAGTCAGAATGGTTCCTGAAACCAGAAAAGATGCTGCAAGGGATATTATGACGGAAACAAAGTGTCTCTCCTTGCTGCTCATCTTGTAGAATTTTATGCCTTCAGACAGTGGAGTACCGTGCATTTTGCTGATGATCACCGCTGCAATTGTAATAGGGAGCAGTTCGTAAAGTGCAGCCTCCAGAAGGGTCTGGTAAGAGAAGATGAAGTTCTGAATTGGCCCTGATTCATTAAACGGAAATTCATTGGTGTAACTAGGCACAAAATAAGTAATGAGTTCTGAAAGGACCAGCTGGACCAGAATATATATCATAAGATAGCCATAGAATTTCCTGTTTTTCTCCCTTGAAAATCCCATGGACAGGTTTTCGTTTCTGTAGAACAGTGAATAAATGGCAAAAATCGTAAAGAAAATGGAAAGGATTACGATTAGATAAACGGTGAAAGCGTTGAAATTAAGGCCTGAAAAGCCTGAAACCTTGTCTCCCAGTGCTGTTATCTTGTCCGGGCTGGAAAAAACTGGTATGATAAAGTATAGAAATGTTATGAATGAGACGAAAATCAGCACCAGGCCAGAATAGGTCAGGATCAATTCACCGGGTGTCAGTTTTTCATCCTTCTCATGCATTGGCAATTCTCCTTACTTCAGTGTTATGTTTATTCTTCTGCTTATTTTTCCCTTGACGAGGTTAGTCTTGAACTCAATCTCCCCAATCTCGCTTGTATTCTTTACATTAGTGCCAAATTCCATCTGGTCGGGAATGCCATTTAAGTGGAGTATCCTTATCTTATCGTAATCTGGTACTCTTGCTTTGCATAATTTCATCATTTCTTCTTTTTTAAGGAAGTCTTCCCTGCTCAAATAGGAAAAACTTGTGTCTGCATTAGACTTAGCCACTTTGTTGGCTTCAGCAAAGAGTTCATCCACCTGTTCCTTAGTAATTTCTTCAAGCTCAAGATCCACCCATGCGTTATCGTCATAGGTCTGGTTAATCCTCATTGTCGCCCCATACATTTTGTATGCAAGGCCACTGAGTATCTTCAATGCGGTTCTGAACCTCATGTGAAGGTACCTCACATCCCAGTCAAGAACCTGTTTTACCTCTTTTCCGTCAATGTTGTCTGGGAAAGTGTCATGGGACATAAGGTGGATACTGTCTCCATCTGACCAGGTATCCACTATAATGTACTCAGTCCCATCGATGTATACATGGCCCCTATCGTTTGGCTGCCCCTCGCTGGTAGGATAAAAGACCGTCTGATCAACTATCAAATCTGTGAATTCATGCCACAAAGCCTTTCCTGTGGCTTCTTTTTGATACTGATCTTCGAGATATAGCAATTTGGTGTCCATCGATTCTTGAATACTCTGGAATATTTATTTAATTGCCTTAACCGCAATGCTCACCAACTTCATGGGAACCTGTCCAAAAATACAAATGAGGCCCCTTCTTTGTGGAATAACTTTTTGATTAGGCAAAGCATTGGCTCTCGTGTTTTCTCCAGATCTGAAGTTTCTATACGGGCTTTACAGGGAAGGTATAAAGCTGGATCTTTCGGCAACAATGGAATTTGCCCAGTCGATGGGGAACCCACAGAACAATTTTCGCTCTTTCCACATAGCAGGTACCAACGGAAAAGGTTCCACGGCTGCCTACATTTACAATATTCTCATGGAAAAAGGTAACACCGGCCTTTACACCTCCCCCCATCTTATTAAGTTTAATGAGAGAATAATTGCAGGTAGGGAACAAATTACGGATGAAGAGATAATAAGGTTTATTCAGGAAAACAAGCCTCTAATCGAGGAACTTTCCACCAAAAATAGAAACCCCACTTTCTTCGAGGCTTCCACAATTATGGCATTCCAGCATTTTGCAGACAAGAATGTCAAATACGCAAGCATAGAAGTCGGGCTCGGCGGGAGACTAGATTCCACAAATATCATTGAACCTGAGGTGAGCGTCATAACTCAGGTGGGATACGAGCATGCAGACAAGCTCGGGTGCTCACTGACATCCATTGCCGGTGAAAAAGCAGGGATCGTGAAGCCTGGCAGGCCGGTTGTACTGGGGGACACAAAGAGGGAAGTCATCGAAACCGTAAGGAAGTTTGCGGAATCTAGGAACTCTTCGTTTATACATTCTCCATCAGTCTGCAGGATCACTGAACTGGAGCAGGATATACGTGGAAGCAGGTTTAATTTAAGCACACCTACAGGTGAATACAGGATAGACACCTCAATGGTGGGTCGTTTTCAGCCGGGAAACATATGTACCGCCATACTTGCGGTTGAAAGTTCAAAAGTAGACACATTCAGCGAGAAGGACATTGAAAGGGGGATCTCAAGAACTAGATGGCCCGGAAGGATGGATATTATCAGGAAGGATCCTGTAGTCATGGTCGACGGTGCACACAACCCCCCTGCCGCCAACGCACTTAGAGTTTCAATGGAAGAGCTCAAGGTAAAGTCACCAACATTACTGCTTGGAATGCTTTCAGACAAGGACGCTTTCTCTTTCCTCAGAATAATGCGGATGATTTCAGGAAAGGCAATATTCACTACACCTGATGAGCCAGTCAGGGCAATTCCTGCCGGTACACTGGCCAAAATGGCTGAAGGTATCTTCAAGGATGCAGTGGCAATAGACGACCCATTGGAGGCGTATGAAAGGGCAATTGCAACATCTGATTTTGTACTCGTTGCAGGCTCACTTTACCTAGTCGGAGCCATAATGGAACATGAAAGGGCACCCGTCATGCCTTATGCTGCAGATTAAGCTTTTGATCAAGTATTGGTTTATGTTTCTGGTCAAAAAAGCTTTTAGTACTCCCAACCCCTATGCGTAATTTACCGGTAATCGCATGAATTTATTTTCAAAATATTCAGGTTCTTCTGATCTGCTGGCAGGTGATCTCGGGCGCTTAAGCGGTTCATATGTTCCTGAATCTTTCCCCCACAGGGAAACCGAAATTGATCATATCGTACGGATACTGAGCAGCATCATGCGCGATTCCAGGCCGTCCAATATTCTCATCTATGGCAAGACCGGGACCGGAAAGACTTCCACTACACAATATGTTACAAAAATGCTGTCTGAAGCAGCAGGGGAGAAAGTTAGAGTCTGCTTTGTAAACTGCCAGGTTCATGATTCACCTTATTCCATACTCACAACTCTTGTAAATGAACTGTCTGAAGGTAAAGATGATCTCATCCCACCCATGGGATGGCCGCTGGACAGAATCTACGGCGAGCTTATTGCTAGGATAAACGGAAAAGGCGGATATTATGTGCTTGTCCTTGACGAAATTGACAGGCTCCTCCAAAAGAATGGCGGAGATTCACTCTATGTACTGCTCAAGGTAATCGATGATTCCACTTCATCCAGGACTTCCCTCATTGGCATTACAAATGACGCAAACATCCTCGACGGCCTTGAGCCGAGGATAAGAAGCAGAATGAACCAGGAAAGTATTCTTTTCTCCCCCTACAACGCCTCTGACCTCAGAGATATAATTTCCTTCCGGCTTAAGGGCGTGGTAAAAGCCAATGTGGTTGAGGAATCAGCCATAAACCTTTGTGCTGCACTGGGTGCACAGGAACACGGGGATGCACGAAAAGCACTGGACCTCATGAGAATATCCGTAGAGATAGCTATGAGAGAGGGCAGGAAGACCATCACCGACAAGGAAATTTATGAGGCAAGGGACAGGTTTGAAATGGATGTGGTGAAGGAAGCTATTAAGACACTTCCGCTGCAGAGCAAAATTGTCCTTCTGAGCGCCGTTGTCACACAGGAACTGAGCAGCAAGCTCATGATAACTGGCGAGATTTATGAGAACTACAGGAACATATGCAATGAGCTGGGTTTCATGTCCCTTACCAGCCGGAGGGTTAGCGACATCCTTTCTGAACTGGAAGACTTCGGCCTTCTTTCAGCTACAACGAGAAGCATGGGGAGATACGGAAGAACAAGGTTCATAAAGGTCATGGGACAGCTGGACCTATTCAAAAAACACCTGCTTGAAGACGATAACCTTTCCATGTTCCAGGGGTCTAGAATCGTGAGGCAGTCCCGCTTTGAAAATGTTTTTGGGAATAAGGAGGAGAGAAATCTCACAGATCGTGAACTGGAGAATAAGCTTTCAAACTTTGCAGATGCTGACTTGCAGTAATATCAAACGAAGTTTTCTCTGAAGATGAAGCACATATCGTCCGCAACTTTCACCAGTGTGAGACCTTGTTTTTCGGCGAAATCATCAGGTGCTGTGGTCCAGTCATAGTTATCCACAACAATGAGGAATTTTTTCCTCAGGTTTTTCAGTGCGGTTTCAAGTTCCCAATTTACATGCTCATAGGTGTGCTCCGAATCGTGGAAGAAGATATCAAATGGGCCGAAATAGCTTAATTTGCTTTCCAGGGTGTTCTTTGTGTCTCCAAGAACCAGTGACCAACGATCCCTTAATTTATCAGGAACGAGGAACCCAACTGGCATTTCCTCATCCTCACCGTACTTCTGTCCCAGGTCAAAACTGAAGAGCCTTCCCCTGAATTCTGAAGAAGCTTCTAAAATTGCAGTCGAAGTGCTTCCTGGACCCACACCCGTTTCTGCAATTAGTGGTGCCCTCATCATCTTGACACCTGTATAAAGCCAGCAAAGTTCCGATCCTGAAACCTGCCAGTAATTCTTTCCGCCTATTCTGGATTCCACATATTCAACAATCCTTGAAGCCTCTTTGAACGAATCTAAGACTTCAGTTTCAGTGCATTCCAGGAACTGGAGAATCTTCTCTTTTCCTGTAAAGTCAGGGTTGATCATTCTTTTCCTCTCTCATAAGAAATGCAATTTTCCGCATTAAATTTAATGGCAGAAAGCACATCCCGGTGTAGATCGCTTTGATAATATATCTGCTTGCCTTGCTGGGAATTCTTCTAGGCGTTTCACTGGCCGGGCCTCCAGGGCCAGTTACAGCGATTCTTGTGAACAGGGCTTCCAGGTCCATATTGAATGGAATTTCAGTCGGCCTCGGGGCAATGACTGCAGATTTTATCCTAATGGTTGTCATTCTTGTATTCGGGCAAGTTACAAATATTTCCAGGTTCAACAATTATATCTACATCCTGGGCTCTATTTTCTTCTTTTACCTATCCATAGCAATATATCGTTCAAGGGAACCAGGCAAGGCAAGGGATAGGGAAGGATCAGGATATGTTGCGGGTCTAACTATTGGCCTGATAAACCCTATGCAGATTGGCTGGTGGTTTACAGCGGGTCTAAGCGTGTTTCAGAAATTTGGTTCTCTGACTATTGTATTCCTGTTCGTTGGAATCCTGGCGTGGGTATTTTTCATTGCTACATTGATCTACAAGGCATCAGTCAGGTATGGCACAAAGGTGAGATATGCCATTAAGATGTTCAGTGCCCTGTCCCTCGGATTCTTCGGTGTGCTCTTCATATATCTTGCACTGTCCGGTATAATTTCATCCGTATAGCGCCTTAATTGTATTAGAATTTAAAAAATAAAATTGGGAATAAAAAGAGAAATTTAGTGTATGATCTTTTCGGGGAAGGTTGCTTCCACATCTATCGGGGTATACCCGTCCGATCCTGTTACAACCTGAGTAGCAGGTGGATTTGAGTAATAGCTTGGGACAAATTCATTAAGCCTCTTGTGGAAACTTGGAATGGTCCTGTTGTCATAGAATATGCCTGTGGGTATCCTGTCTCCCCACTCACTCCCCTTCTCGTAGGCTTTCTGGAATTTTTCAGCCGCCTGGGCTTCGTTGCCTGGGGTGATCACCGGGTCCCAGGTCTTATCGTCATCAAGCTTGTACACTCTCTGCCTGTACCATTCCATTGTGTTGATGTTATTATAAGTCGGGCAGGGCTGGAGGATATCAATTACCGAAGATCCCTCGTGGAGAATGGCAGTCTTTATGATTTCCTTGAGCTGCTTCATGTCGAATGAGAAACCTCTCGCAACAAAGGAATAACCGGCAGTAAGGGCTAGTGTGATTGGATTGACCTTGGTGAAAACGTTTGCCCTTGCAAGACTTTTCGTCTTTTCGCCAAGGGCCATCGTCGGTGCAGCCTGTCCCTTGGTCAGGCCGTAAACTTCATTGTCGAATATCATTATGGTTAGCCCGCTGTTTCTCCTGCCTTCTGCTACAAAGTGGCCAGCACCTATTCCCAGCATGTCTCCGTCTCCGCCTGGCACGATAACTTTCAGGTTCGGGTTTGAGAGTTTTATGCCGGTAGCAAATGGTATTGACCTGCCATGGAGGGTGTGAACACCTGCAATATTAAGATAATGCGGGGTCTTCCCTGAGCACCCTATTCCAGATGTTGCAATAACATTCTTCGGGTCAAGATTCAGTTCAGTTAGGGCCTGGGTAATCGATGTGAGGATACCGAAATCCCCGCATCCCGGGCACCAGTCTACTGCAATATCACTTTTAAAATTATGCGCCATTTTCTAACACCTCTACTAAGTTCTTTCCCTTTCCGCTAATTATTTCCTTGGCGGCTTTCAAAATTTCATCTTCAGTCATGTGTCTTCCGTTGTATTTCAGGATGTTGTTCTGGATGTCAATACCTGTGTTGAGCTTGATTACTTTTGCTGCCTGTGCAAGCATGTTGCTCTCCACATTAATGACAAGCTTTGCCTTGCCTAGAACCTGCTTGACGAATTCTTCAGGGAATGGTTCAAACATCTTTATGTAAAGAAGGTTTGCCTTTATCCCCTCTTCCTTGAGGTCATCTATTACGTCAAGTATGGGGCCTTTCTGGCTCCCCCACGTAACGAATGTTACATCAGCGTTCTTTTCCCCAAGAAGCTGTGCCATCTCTTCAACTGGTATTTCATTTAGTGCAGTTTCAAGCTTCCTGAATCTCTTCCTCATCTGCATGTCCCTGACCATGGGGTCCTCTGTTACGTGCCCTATCTCATCGTGTTCATCTCCCGTCATCCAGAAGACATCATTTCCAAAGTATCCCATTTCTGAGATTCCGCTCTCAGTGTCAAGATTATATCTCTTGAAGCTCAGTCTAGTGGTGGTTGGTCTCACTGCCTGGTTTACCTTGACTTTTTTCAGGTCAATGTCCGGGACGAGATCGGTAGTGTTTGCAAGATTCTTGTCAATGAGGTGGATAACAGGCAACTGGTACCTGTGGGCATAGTTTAACGCCCTCATGGAATCGTAAACGCATTCTTCCACGTCGCCTGATGAAATGACCATTCTTGGGAATTCCCCATGCCCTGTGTTCATTGCAAACAGGAGGTCAGATTGCCCATTCCTTGTAGGCAAGCCGGTGCTTGGTCCACCTCTCTGGTACAGTGTAATGACAATCGGGACCTCATCCATCCCTGCAAATGATATCCCTTCTGCCATGAGAGAAAAACCGGGCCCACTGGTAGCAGTGGATGATCTAGAGCCGGTCAGGGCAGCGCCCTGTGCCATTGTGACAGCTGAAATTTCATCCTCAGTCTGCACAACAACAACCCCGCCTTCCCTGAGTTTGTTCTGTTCAGTCTTCACGTACTTCAGGTGCTCGTGTTCTTCCATGATTGAACTTTCATCACTTGCAGGAGTAATGGGGTAATAGGTCTGGAATCTTAGGCCCCCCATCAGCTTACCCATTGCAGCACCATCATTTCCGGTAAGAAGGAGTCTCTTTATCTTGGGCAGGACTTTAAGCTGCTTGCCAGCAAAGCCATTCTCCTTAGCATAGTCGTACGCCCCAGCAACTACTTTCACATTCTCCTCAACTGCTTTTGGCTTGCTTGAAAACACCTGTTTTATTGCCTCTTCAGCAAATTTCTGATCAAGTCCAGCAATTGAAAGAGTTATTGCGGAACCAAGGGTATTGAAGTACCTGCTGGCTGGTCCCTCGGAAATTGCCTTGGTAACAACTTCACTGAAAGGTATTGCCATGGGGATTCCTCCCTTTTTCTTTGCCAGCTCAAGAGCACCTTTTATTGTGTTGGGAACAGAGGCAGAGTCAAGGGCATCCTTAATTCTCCTCGCAGTGTCTCTCATAATGAGTCTAGCCTGGGCCAGATCAGATGTCTCAAAAGATTTGTCATAAATGATCTTTGTGCCCTCACCAATGTCTTCGAGGTGTTCGAAGATTGTGTCGGGATCAAGTGCAACTAAAATGTCAACTGGGTACTTCAAGGAGCGCGGGCGCTCCTCTTTTACTCTCAAGTGGTTGTAACTGTGTCTCCCCTTTATGTTAGAGTGGTATTCTCTAACTCCAAAGACATTATATCCAGCTTCTGCAAAGGCCCTGTTTATCATGTTGGAAGAGGTATCTATTCCTCCTCCTTGTGGGCCGCCGATAGTTAAGCTTAGGTCCATAGGGTTATCTGGTCAGGATGCTCATCCAATTAAAAAGTTTTATTAGATTACGGTTTTTAATCAATATTATTACAGCCAAAGTTTATAAATATGACTGTTAGAATATTCTCAAATTTATTATTTATTTAATTGAATTTTAATAAATTCTTGGAATTTGCAAAAGCTACCATCATTCCTCTAAATATGATGGGCTGGTACGATAACCATTAATATTTTTAACGGTAGAATACTCATGGATTGTGTACGCACTTTATCTGCTCAAAAAGAGCGACAAGCCTGTTATTGCCAAAATGCTAGCGGATGATATTATCGGCAGGCAGGCAATCACTGAGAAGGATACCGCATCATTCGGGCTAGACAATGACAAAATTCTTCTGCTTTATGAAGGCAGCGAGGAAGCGAACAGAAGACTCGCTGAACTCTTCAAGGACAACCTGACGCCGCTTGAAAAATCCAAGGTAGAAGAAGTCTACAAAATGATCAAAGATGAGGAATCTAGGGCTGAAGGCGGAATGGGGTTCCTCTTCAGGTGAACTCTGTGTTAATAGTTACGGGAATGCCAGGCTCCGGCAAAGACGAATTCGTTAAAGTTGCGAAATTGCTCGGATTCAAAGATGTTCATATGGGAGATACAGTAAAGGCTTATGCCAGCAGATCCGGGATTAAAATGGTTGACAAGGAAATTGGCGCATTCGCCACAAGGGAGAGACTTGAAAAGGGAATGGATATATGGGCCAAGAGAACCGGCGAGAATATATCCAATCCAGAAAAGACCGTGGTTGATGGTCTCAGGAACATAGAGGAGCTGGAGTACTTCAAGTCTCATTTCGCTGATGCAGTTGTTATAGCCATCTATACCAACCGTGATGAGCGCCTGAGGAGAATCCTGAAGAGAAACAGGATAGATGATGTAAAGAATGAGCCGGAACTCGAGCAGAGGGACAACAGGGAACTTGGCTGGGGGATAGGAAGGACAATCTCACTTGCAGATCACATGATAGTGAATGACGGAACCTTGGAGGAATTCAAGGAAAAAGCCCGTGAATTCCTTTTGTCTCAGTAACCTATTTTTGCAATATATTGTTTGACAGCTTTGAAGAAGACCTCTCCTATGGCTGGCTCCCCAAAAATAGCCTTGTCAGTATTCCTGTACCTGTAGAACATTCTTTCAGGATGGGGCATAAGTCCTATGACGTTCCCGTCTTCATTCGATATTGCGGCTATGTCATGATCGGAACCGTTTGGGTTCCATGGATATGTGCCAAAGTTCCCATCAGGGTCAGAGTACCTGAATAATACCTGGCCCTGTTCCAAAAGCCTTTCCTGATTTTTATCTTTCTTTTGTATCTGGATCTTCCCCTCTGCATGTGCCACTGGAACAAGATATGGCTCACTTTCCTTGAAAAAGCTCGCAAAGATCTTGTTCTTTGAAGTGATTTTTATATATGTGTATCGGCACTCGTACCTGTTGGAAGTGTTCTGTCCAAGCACTATTTCCCTTTGGTTCTCATAGTTCCACCCAGGCAGGAAACCAAGCTCGCACAGTACCTGGAAGCCGTTACATACTCCTATGACCGGCTTGCCAGTGTCTATAAATTTCCTGAGGTCCGGTAATGAGGAACTTGCAATCCTATTTGCTAGAATCACGCCTGCCCGTATATAGTCACCAGCAGAAAATCCGCCCGGCAGAAAAATCGCGGAAAAGTCTTCAAGCGAAACTGATTTTCTCCTCAGCTCATTTACATGAACGTAACTTGGCTCAACACCAACTCTTTTGAAAGACTGGAAGGCTTCGTATTCATTGTTGGTCCCTTCCATTCGTATGATTGCTACCCTGGGAGAACTGTCAGAGTCCGTTTACTGCCCGCCTCTTCTCTCCTTCGCTTTTAGTCTAAGGCCAGTGTAACCGCATTTTCTGCATTTGAGTGCTCTGGGTGAATTTCTGGCATCGCATCTCATGCATATTTTTTTGTTTAGTCTTCTTTCAACTGCTTCCGGAAATGCCATTTTAAATCTACCATTATCCTAAGTAATAACGCTGCGAGTATTGGAAATTACTATATGAATGTACTTGTACTCAAATGATTCTCGGCACTATAATCTCCCACAAAAGCAGTGCAATAAGAATTGCACTTGAGACGTTAAGAATACGGCTGACATTCTTCTCATCCCTGAGATACTTGAACCGCTCCCTTCTCCCTGCTATGAGCAAAGTGTCCCTGAAAAACTGTGCCCCGTCAAAGATAAGGATTGGCAGCGCGTTTGTCACTCCGAGAAGGAAATTAAACCAGAATAGCCAGTAAATCAGGTTAACAGCTCCCCAAAAAACGGGTGCGTAGAATGGGGCAGTAAACATAGAGGCTAAACCACCGGAAATAGGGTAAAGGTAAAGGAACGGGAGGGTTATGAAACTGAGTCCTCCATACCAGGGATTGGAAAAGACACTCCGGCCGGATAGTGTCTGCTGCAACCCTGAAAGGTTGTACCCCAGTATTCCGCCATAACTTATGGTTATGCCAACAAAGCTCTGGCTTTTGTAGGCTGGGGAATTGGCAGATGGATCATATGCCTGATAATAAGCATATTTTGACATGGTTGTAATATTCTTGTAAATAAGAGATACTTCAGGTTTTCCTGAGGATACTGTGAAATTCTCCACAACAAAGTTGACAGTTGTACCTGGAACTATGGCATCAAGCAAATCTGAGAGTGTTGTATCGTTATAGATAGGATTGCCGTTTAGGGAAACTATGGTCTGTCCAGCTAAAAGGCTTGAGTTGTACGCAGGAGTGCCAGGGCTAATAGAATTTATGACCAATCCTGCAGGGATTTCAAATGTGCTGGTGGCCTTACCATTGAAGAATGTAACGTTGTAAAGCTTTCCCGGAATTAATTGGGACGATAAAATCAGGTTGTTTACTGCATTTCCCGAATAAGAACCAAATGAAATGAGCTCAGTACCGGGAGAGATGTAGTTTGCCACAGGTGAGCTCTTGGTTATCTCCTGGATGTAAGTGCCCTCGTGAATCGGTGTAGCAGCAGGCATGAGCAGAAGGGCAAGCACAAGGAACGTAATCATTCCGAGAACTATATTTATTCCAGGTCCAGCAGCTATTAACCTTCTTCTCTTTACGGGATCCGTTTTCTGGATTTCCTCCTCATCAGGTTCGACAAATGCCCCCATTGGAACAATAAGGAAAAGGATACCAACGGAGGAGACCTTGATTCCTTGTTTTCTAGCGACAATTCCGTGGAACATCTCATGGATAATAACGGAGATGGCCAAAGCTACAACCCCATAACCTATGGGAATTGCAGGGTTAAGCCCCGGGAGGCCAATTTCCAATGCGAGGGAAGGAGCGCTGGATGGAGGTATGTAAAGAGAAAGGTAGGCACCATATACAAGGAGGATAATGGCAGCAACAGCTGAAATGAAGACGATAATTACGGATACCCTGCTAAACAGTATAGCTGGAAATCTGTTGGCAAACTTGTCCAGTATCTTTCTGTTCTTAACAATCTTAACAAGTAGCAAGGGTCCATATGCCTGAAAATGCTTGGTCTTAGCAAGTTTAGGGGCAAGGTAGATCATCAACATGACCCAGAGAAATATCAATAAAATAACAAACTCCAGAGTCAAGTTCATTATGGGGTAATGTTTAATCTACTAAAAATTTACACTTCAAGAGATTTATTTCGACAATAAGTAAATCATATTTACAATTTTGTTGCCATTTGCCGAAGTAATTTTTTCATAAACAAAAATTTTTAATACTGTCTTTGCAAGTGGTAGCATATGAAAGCTACAATAACCCACATTAAAGCGGATATTGGAAGTTTGCCCGGCCATACCACGGTCTACGGCCCAGTTGTTGAAGCCGTCAGAAAGTACGTGAAAGAAAAAGGAGAATCCCTTCTGTCAGACTTTCACATATCATATGTCGGGGACGACATACAGATAACAATGGTTCACAATAAAGGCGTGGACTGTCCAGAAATTCATGAACTAGCCTGGAACGCATTCAAGTCGGGCACCGATCTTGCAAGGAAAGTAGGGTTGTATGGCGCGGGACAGGACCTCCTCAAGGACTCCTTCTCGGGTAATATAAAGGGAATGGGCCCAGGAATTGCTGAAATGGAAATTACACCAAGGAAGTCTGAACCATTTATTGTTTATATGATGGATAAGACCGAACCAGGTGCGTTCAACTACCCTATCTTCAAGATGTTTGCTGATCCATACAATACTCCCGGCCTGGTCATTGACTCTAACATGCATGATGGTTTTATTTTCGAGATTTGGGACATCGTGGAAGCAAAGAGAATCTTTCTCTCCGCCCCAGAACATATGTATGACATACTCGGGATGATTGGTTCCAAAGGAAGATACGTTATAAAGAGAGTTCACACAAAACCAAACCATGAGAAACTGCCGGACGAAAACGTAGCTGTCATAACAACAGACAAACTGTCCTTTATAGCAGGCGAATACGTGGGTAAGGATGATCCTGCAGGTATTGTCAGGATACAATCGGGTCTTCCCGCCTCCGGAGAAGCGATGGAAGCTTTTTCACACCCTTATCTAGTTTCTGGATGGATGAGGGGCTCCTTCAATGGACCTCTGATGCCAGTAGCGATGAAGGATGCCAAAATGACAAGGTTCGATGGCCCTCCCCGGGTGGTGGGCCTTGGTTTCGTGCTTAAAGATGGCAAATTGGCCGGACCTGTTGATATGTTCGATGACCCAGCTTTTGACGGTGCCAGAAGAACAGCTGTGAAAGTTGTGGATTATTTGAGGAGAATGGGACCTTTCGAGCCTCACAGGGTACCGGAGGAAGACATGGAATACACAACACTCCCAAGAGTGCTTGAAAAATACAAGGGGCAGTTTGAGGCAGTCCCGGATATCCAGAAGAAAAAGAAAGAAGTCAAGCTTTCTACTAAGGATGTTGATTAATCCTTCTTTCCTTTTTTTCCTTTATAAAATTCCTTACATCATAAAAGAAAATATTGTCATAAGGGCAGGCAACCACGCAAGAACCAGCCCCGACGCATTTTGAGCTCTTGAAGAAACCTTGCTTTATGAATTGGCCTGGGAGGTCCCCGAGCCCCACCTCACAGGCACTGACACAGTCTTTAGTGGGGCATGTTACGCAAGTGTCCGGGCTCCTGACCTTAAGCTTGAACAAACCGATTTTGCTGAAGAAGCCTACAAAAGTTCCCGTTGTGCACCAGCCATATCTCCTGCAGGGGCTCATTCCAACAAACGGGATTGTGATGAAGAACGCATACCACAGGAAGTTCCAGATGAAGAAAGAAAAGAAAACCGCTGGATCTATGCCATAAATTGTATAGTTCCCTAACCCTTTAGAAGTTTCAAATGAAAGGTATGAAAGCACTATCATGAAGATCCAGGACATTGATATGTATGGATAGATGGCCGCCCTGAATTTGCTTCCAATGTTCTTCTTGCTAATATCAGACTGGTAATTGTACCCTATCATCTGCTGTCCCAGAGTCCCGCCATACATAACCGCGGAAGGGCAGAGTGTGCTGCAGTAGCTCCTTCTGCCGAAAAGTAGGGCCAGGACTGCATATAATGCATAGCTCCCGATAAGTGCTGTAATAATGGCGGGATAAACCGGGCCCAAGGCCCCTGAATTGGCCCAGAGGGGAAGAATGCGGTAGAAACTCTCCGGTCCGAAGTTAGGCCAGAAAAGTGTATAAAGTGCAAATGCGACGAGCGCAAGGGAGAGATTTACCCTTTTTTCCTTCCATTGAAGCTTTCGCATTCTGAAAACAACAAGGGCCCCCATTTCAATGCCCATGATAGCAAGGAAAACGTATGAATTCGCTATTGCGCCAACAATGTAAGGCACATCAATGGCAACAGCGGGAAGGGAAAAGCTGTTCACGCCTCCCAACAGTGCAGAGAAAGCAGCAAAACCTGAAATACCGGGGTGGGCAGTGGAAAAGATGTAAAGTAGAGCTCCGGAAACAAAGAGTTCTGAGAGGAATGACAAAAGCAGGACCTTGAACATAAAGGAAGGATGTTTCAGCCACCCAACCCTTTTCCCGTTGGCAGTCGGTTCCAATGCTATGTAAAAGTAAAAGGTCATCCCAAGAAGCATTCCGATTCCATAAACAAGCCAAGAAAGATAGAATGGAACAGAGGATACCTCCCCAAGAAATACTCCCAGGGACATTACAGAATAAATAATGAAAAGACCAGAGATTTTGCTCATTTCTGTTTCAGTAATTGTATTCCTCCTGTTAGCTATCCATTCAAACAGTATGATCATGAATGCTACCATGAAGGCAGTGAATGCTAAGGTGAGCCACTTCATGAAAAAGGTGTCCTGGAGCATTGAAGGTGTTGCTGCTGACATTGCGATTATTGAGCCGAACATGAGTTTTTCAGTGCGCGGTTCCTTGAAAAAGTAAAGAATGAACAGCATTTCGGAAATCATGGGGATCACGAACAGGAAGCTGTTAATTCCTGAGGTAAAATAACCCAGTATATCTGACGTTCCAGCCAGAGAAATCCTGGCATTCTGGGTGTATGCAACAGTGAAGAGAAATGCACCCATGGAAACCTCATTCCAGGCAAATAATATGGAAAACGCCATTGCCATTTTCCGGGTTATTTTTTTTATTTGAGTGTGCGTGGAAATCCAAAGCAGGAAAACAATTGCTATGGTCATGAAGAACATGGCCAGATTCACTGTCAGTATTGTTGTAAAAAATCCAGGCGGTGCGGCAGCGTAATAGGTGAGCGCATTAAGCATGCTGCCCATCATGGTCAGCAGAATGACCATATAAGCCATCTTCTTGAGGGTGAAATTATCAGAATTCTGCTTCAGGTAATTGAGACTGTAAGCAATGAACATTGTCATAATAACGATAACAGCTATGACTATGGGCAAATTCTGCATGTTTCAGGATTGTTGCCTCCTATAAAATGGTTGAATGAGATGATAGGTTGTGTTAACTTATACTTAAAGCAAAATAGAATCAACAATCAAAATTATGCGGCACCGACCAAATAAGGAATAGTTTTTCCTTGCAATTATACAAATTATTATGGAACCAATATTTACTGGTTCTGCCCAACACACTTCAAAAAAAATTTAAATAATGTCTTTCAATCCATCAATATGGAAGAAAAGGGTAGACTCATAGTCACCTTTTTAGTAATCTCTGTGGTGATTGGGGTAATTGCATACTTCTTGTTGCAATTCCTGTTTTCCCTGTTCTTTTTCGGTTATCCGGGAATTGCAGAGGGGCAATCCTCAGACCCCGCTATTTCAACAGGAATAGCTTCCGGTGCTTTTGCCATAATGTTCCTGTTGTACCCTGTTTATAAATATGGGGACAGAAGTTCCATGGGAGATGACTTCAGGTGAACAGCAAACTAAAAAATGAGATGATTTATTCAATTGTGGTTATAGTTATCCTGCTGGTGGTAGCCATTATCAATGTCAATTACATAGATGGGCATATGGCAAACATTGCGCAGCCTGAGAATAACAGCACTGTTCCGGCAAATTCGACCATCATTAAAGTCACCGGATACCAGTGGGCATGGAGTTTTACTTATACAAATGGAACAACATCCACCGATGTCCTTTATGCCCAGGCTGGGCACGCCTACACGCTCCAGGTCACTTCAAAGGATGTTATCCATGATTTGCTGATACCCAATCTTGGAGTTCAGGTTTACGCGGTTCCGGGACACCCAAACCAGGTTACATTCGAGCCCACCAAGCCTGGGACATATATCTTTGAGTGTGTAGAGTATTGCGGCCAGGACCACTACCTGATGAGAGGATACTTGGAGGTTTCTTAGTTGTCAACAATTGATCTGTTAATTCTGGCTTCAGTGGTCGGTTCTCTTGCCGCTGTACTTGTTTTCCTGGTTTATTATTTGACAGCCTCGAAGGCAGAATCCATGAGCCTAACGGCTAAAGAGGAAGGATACACCGATTCCAACGCCTACTGGAGAGAGCAGCTCTACGGGAAGCCAAGACCCCTTTCTTGGTCTATTTTTACATATGATGATGCCAAGAGCATTGGCCTGAGGTACATTTTCACAGCAGTCCTTTTCCTGTTCATTGCCGGGGCCTTTGGTGTTCTCATGAGAGTAAGTCTCTTTGATCCAAATCCTGTGATCATTCAGCCAATAATTTACAACATCCTCATGACTCAGCACGCAACTCTCATGATCTATATGTTTGCAATAGGTGCTGCATTGGGATTTGGATACTATTTGCTTCCATCACAACTCAGGCTAAAGAGGGACAATATGGGCCATCTCTCATCAGTTGCCTACTGGATCTGGGTTCTTGGTGGAGCCTTATTCGTCCTGTCCAGATCGAGCATGAGGTGGTATCTGTACCCACCGCTATCTCTACAACTCACACCAACAGGGGCGGGGGCATTCAATTGGCTGGCCATAATCGCAATGGAATTGATCTTCATCGGAGTCACCATGGCAAGCGTAATAGTCCTGAAAGTGATTTTCATTGACCGTGCAGATAACATTCCTCTATCTAAGATGCCTGTCTTTGCATGGTCTGTCGTATTCACACTGATAATGCTCCTTTCATCCGATGAGCCCTTGATGGTTGGTTTGGGCATGCTCTTTTATGACTTCTTCAACCCTGTTTTCTTTACCGGTACCACAAGTACACCGCTTACCTTTGCTGTGCTTTTCTGGTTCTGGGGTCATCCGATTGTTTACATCGCGGTAATTCCTTACTTTGGTTTGATGTATGATATCATAACCAGATTTACCAAAACTCCTGTATACAGCTATTTCTCAGGCGTATTTTCTCTTGGACTTCTGATGATCCTAAGTGAACTAGTCTGGGGGCATCATCTACTCAATTCCGGCCTTGGGATAGACTGGGTATTGTTCTTCACCTCCGCTTCATTCGTAGTTGTGATTCCATCAGCACTTACTATTTTCAACATGATTGGGACGTTGTGGAAAGCTGAAAAAATACGCTTGACAACTCCTATGATGTTCGTCATCAATGCAATACTAGATTTTATCATCGGCGGGGTAACTGGCGTGATGCTTGCCAGCCAGTCAGTGAATGAAGTTGCCCATGGAACATACTTTGTGACTGCACACTTCCACTTCATATTCGTGGGGTTGACGCTTGGAGTCACCATGGCAACCTTTTACCTCCTGTATCCAACATTCTCCAATGGAAGAGTATATGATGAGAGGCTTGCAAAGTGGCACTTTTACATCACAGCCTTCGGTTCTCTATTGATGTCAACATCGTGGGCAGTTGGCGGATACCTTGGAATGCCTCGGTCAGTGGCAGGTTATTTCGCTCAGTTCCAGGCTTACCAGGACAGTGCGATTATCGGTGGAGTGATTATCGGGATTGGACAGCTTGTATTCCTTTACAACATAGCTAAGAGTTGGCTGGCGCAGCCGACTACCGATCCATATAATATCCTGGAATACAGGAACGAGACCAATCAGGAAATAGGGGGCGGAGAGTAATGGCATCAAACAAAGGTGGAGTAACTTTCGCGGTCATCATAATATTACTGGTTTCAGTTGCCTTTGGTTATGTTCTCACAAGCCCAACCGGTGGTGGCCTGCAAAAATCCAACACACCGACAAAGAATACTCAGTACATTAATTTAGGTGCCGATGCAGCAGGCTGGGAGTACAACTATAACACGAGTGACCGGAACCCCGTCCTCAATGTCAATTTGAGTACAACTGTGTATTTCAACGTAACTGAAATGGACGGTGCACCACACAACCTCTATATAGCATATGATGGGAGTTATTCCGCGTCTGCATTTGCTAAATACATGTCTGATCTTACCACAAACCCAAAGAGCATAGAAGGTTCTAACAATTACAAGGTGCTCAGCACATCTGAAATAACTCAGACAATTGGCCACAAGACACAGGGAAGCTTCCCGTTCGTCGGTTCAAGCATGGTAGGCATATACACGTACTGGTGTTCTGTCCACTATGAAACAATGGTCGGTCTCCTCATAGTGAATGATACATCCGGATCCGCATCCGTGGCATCCATGCATGTTTACAACGGGGCTTCACCGTCACACGTAAATAATCAGTCAACATATTCGACACACGTCTCCAATGTCCTCGTGACAATGGAAACTGCCATCAAGACGGTCGAGTAATTTGAATGGAAAGGAATTCGTAAAAATCTCTAAACTTGAGATCACATTTCTTGTTGATCTCGTTGCTTTGGCTGGATTCCTATCCAATCCGATATTTTATTCAAAGTCCATCCTGCTTCTACCGCTTTTAGTGGCAGGAAGCCTTGGTTCAATGTCTGCAGCTTTTTTCAACAATCTTTATGACATGGACATTGACAGTTCCATGAAGAGGACCAGCTACAGGACAGGCATCGTGAACAAGAGCACCTATTGGCGCCTTTTCGCTTACGGCATAATAATGCTTGTGGCTTCCATCCTGATTGCCTATTTCGCAATTAACCCCCTTACTGCTCTCTTCATTTTTCTTGGATTCCTCAGTTATGTATTCCTGTACACAATTTTCCTGAAAAGGCGCACCACCTGGAATATAGTCATTGGTGGGATAGCTGGAAGCTTCCCGGCTTTTGCCGGCTGGGCGGCCGTAAGTAATGCCGTTTCACCAACTGCAGCTTTCATTGCTTTTCTCGTTTTCCTGTGGACACCAACCCATTTCTGGTCACTGGCGACTGGAAATGCAGAAGACTACCAGAGCGCAAAAATTCCAATGCTCCCCGCTGTTGTGGGTACACAGAAAAGTTCACGCTATATAATTGCAAATACAGCGATTCTGTTCGTCTATTCCATGCTACCAATCTTCATAAGGGAAATCAACGTGGGCCCGGCTTACTATGTCATGGCTGTTGTTCTGGGGCTAGTCCTGCTCTATTACACAATCCTGCCGGTCAGGTCAGGTTTTTCAAAGCAGTCTTACAGGAAGGCTTTCCATTTCTCTAACTATTACCTCATGGTTCTTTTGGTTGCAATATGTCTGGTGAATTTCATTCATTAGATCATGGTCCTTTCCCTGTTCTCTTCTTTCACCTGCTCGGTTTAGCAGCAACTCTTATCGCAGTTGAATTCGGTCTGCTTTCCGGCATAATCATTGTTGACAGCAATGTTCAATTGCAGTTCAATGCCATTTTCATAATACTTTTTGCTATTATCATGGCCATATGGCTGGCTCCACGGAATAAACTCAAAACATTACTTTCAACAACGCTGATTTTATTTTATGGGGTGCTGGCCATATTCTCAATTCCCTATTACAATCTCACTATCCTCTTCGCTATTTCGCTTCTCCTCGAAATAAGAGAGTTCCATAGGTTGCATGGATTCAGGTCCAGGGAAGGAACCTGGCTCGCATCAATCATGACGGCCCTTATGGCAATGATTCTGCTCTCCGGCCTAATTAGGATTCTCCCCACTGCCCAGGGGATTGGCATGCTCGTGGCATCCATTTCAGATGACGTGGCATCAGGCGGAACACCAGTCTTGTTCATGGGCGGGTTGGTATTTTTCACAAAGTATCTCGTATTTTCAATAAGCCTCCAGGCTCTTCTCGTGTTTTCAATCCTTTCATTTCTTCTGGTTGAAAATTATTTTCTCATAATATCCTTCATAAGGGGCAACTCAAAGAGCATTATTGGTGGCCAGGTATCTGGCGCGCTTACTGTACTAAGTTGCCAGTGCGAGAGCATAACTGCAGCCTTCCCATCAATCGTCTCTTTAGTGCTGACTGCCTCAATTATACCTCTGATTTTTGAAAGCATCCTCCTTGTTTTTCTCACCAATATCCTGCTAAGGCGGCGATATATGTTAGGAAAACGTTCCTCGCTGCTGGATTCGATATATCCTGTGAAAAACGTCAATGCCTTCATAGCTCTGGCATCGGCTACAATCATTGCACTGCCTTTGATTGAAACTGTAGGTGTTTATTACGGTCTCCAGTCAAGCCTTTATTTCTTCGGTTCTCTGGATTTCCTGATGCTTATTGCTGGAATTTTTGTGGTTTTGCTGGTTGAAAAATCCCGTATGCTTCATTTGAATATGGGTAGCCGGGAAGCCATAATATTTGCACTACTTGTTTCATCATTCACAATGTTTGTCTGGTTTTATCCGCCACTTGCTCTGTACGCTATTAGCTATGGGTCCGCCTTTGCTCTTATGAGCATCACAAGTTTCGCTGGCGGGATAGTTGCAGGACTTGTTTATATTGGTGTTGGGAAAGAGGGAAAAAAGCTCTTTCTCGAATTTCTCGCTATGATGATCACCATGTTTGCCATAGTGGTATTCTACGTTTCCATTCTTACAGGTTATTCCATCTGGAGTTTCTTCGGGTTAACAGAGCAGGTAATATTCAGCATTGCAGTATGGGTCGTCGCCCTCCCCTTTATGTGGTTTGCCACAAATATAGCTCTAAACAGTTCAGTGAGGAAGGAGGCATTATCTTAATGGGCCAGATTTTTGAAAAACTGCTTCCTGCATTTCTCGAGGTTGCAATTTTTGCCATGTTCTACCTAATTCAGGTGAACGTGTACTTTTTCTATCTCTACATTGGTGCGACTCCATTGGTCTTCCTCTTTGCATCTGTCCATTTCAAGGATGTCAGGGGCGCGATTTACAGGGTGCTACTAAACAATGATCTTGTGATCCTGGCCACAGCCATGTTCTTATGGCTGTTCATTTTTGCAGCTACCCACAATGGTCCCATTTACGTGATTGAGACCGCTTATTACCCCGTGTTCCTTGAAGAATTCAATTTCAGGTTCCTTATAATCACTTTCCTTAGGAGAAAGTACAGCCTCGGGCAGTCCATAGTCATTCAGGGGGTTTTGTATGCGATATTTTATTCCAGTTTCCTGCTTTTCTACCCTACGGGCTACCCAGGCGCGTTCTTTGAACTATTCATCATTGACAACTTCAGCATGGCAATTGTTTATGGCTTGCTGTACTACCTCAGGAAGAACTTCTACATAGCTGCCACGCTTCACTTGAGCCTTTACCTAATTTCGGTTTTCCTGCCAGCATCCCTGGGCTGGTTTCCGCAAATAACTACTCCAGTTTAGGCTTTCAGTCTTCTGAGTTCTTCAGGGACCCTCTCAGGTTTCCTGTTCTCGTCAATGGAAACTGCAACGATCTTTCCCACTGCATAAACAAGTGAGCTATCCTGGTTTGTAATTCTGTGAAGAAAAGTGAAACTGGTGTTCCCTATGGAATCCAGGGAAGTTTCTAGGTAAATCTTTTCATCCATTGTAATAGATTTTTTGAACTCTACTTCAGCTTTCGCTATAACAAACCTGACATTCCTTGCATCGAAAGAGGGCAGGTATTTCCTGAAATACATGACCCTTCCAAGCTCAAAATATGTAAGGTAAACTGCATTGTTTACGTGGCCAAGAGTGTCCAGGTCTCCATATCTGACCTGTAATTCAATCCTTAGGGATGAATCAGTCATTTGACATAAATCTCCGAATTGAATTAAATGATTGTGTGAATCTCTCATAAATGGGATTGCCATTTATTCCTCTTACATACGCAATAGAAGAGCCAGAGATGAGGTCATGGTACTTTACGGCATCAGGGTTGTGGTCAAGGTTTCCCGGAGTAGAAGACAGCACCAAGACCTGAACCTCAAAGGCAGCCATTTTTGTTGAGATTGATTCATTATATGCTGGGTTGACAAATACGATTTTTACCACTTTCGCAAGGTTCTTGAAATTTTCGATCAGGAATGGTGCGTATCCTCCCATGGAAATTATCATTAATTTTCCTGGAAGCATATTAAGGGCAGTGAGAACGGGCGAAAAATCCAAATTGGAATTTACCGGATTCTCCTTTCCGGGAACAAGCAAAAGAATCTCACGGCCCAGTTTGTGAAAATTCTCAAGAAGTTTCAGTTCCTGGTCATTCAGATCTGTGTCACAGAGAATCAATATAGAATATTCAGCCCCAGGTTCGCCAGTGAGATGCAGAAACCTGAAGGGCCCAGTCTGGTGTTCCTTCTCAATGATCGGCATACATTACGACTTTGCAGTTCAGGAGGATAGCTTCTTTTCAAGATTGTCAAAGAGTTCCTTGATGATCTTCTGCGCCTGTCCACCAATAAGCCTCTGGCCCATTGAACCAAGCTTTCCCCCTACCTTCGCGTCAGCTTTCCAGTCCATCTTGGTTTTTCCGTCCGCTTCTGAGAGGTCCATTATGGCTTCTAGGTCTACTGTGCCCCCAAGACCCTGTCCATTTCCGCTTAGCTTTGCATGCTTGTTGGCTTCCTTTTCAACAACCTTGAACTTGATGTTGAAGTCACCCTTGATGAAGGCTATGCCAACCCTCACCACAACAGAGTATTCTTCAGGAGAAATTACATTGAGACTTTTGAAGCCTGGAATGCAGGAAGATACCTCATTTGGGTCCATAACGGTGTTAAATACTTTTTCACTTGTGGCATTTACTTCAAACGTACCATCAAAATTCATAGTAATCCTCCACTGGGAATCCAAGTGACTCTTAAAAACTATTGTAGTAGGAATTTATCTCGTATGGTAAACAGCAGAGGCAAGAAATGAATCCAAAGCCATCATCATTAGACTTCTACGCATTCATACAGAACTATTCTTCTGTCATAACCGGCTCCTTCATAAAGAAAGTGTACCAGATTGAAGAGACCGATTTTCTTTTCCAGCTATACAGCTCAACATCCGGAAAGAATTACCTGCTAATCTCACTCAAGAAAGGACTGGTGTTTTATGAAGCAGAGCGACCTGAAGCCGCGACTCCTCTATCTATGCTACTCAGAAAATCCCTTTCTGAAAGACGCATTGTATCAGTGGAGCAGATCAATTTTGACCGAGTTGTGAAATTTACCCTCCACACTGGCCAGGAACTCATCCTAGAGCTGTTCAGGGAAGGGAATTTCATCATTACAAACGAAAGAAAGATAGAGTTTGCTTCCGACCAGCGCGAATGGAAGAACAGGAAAATCCTCAAGGGGGAGCCATATGTTCCCCCATCCGCCAATAATCCACTGGAAATAGAAGACAACCAGTTTCGTGAAGTTCTGGAACAGAGCAAAGCATCCCTGGTGCAGACCCTCGCCACCAGGCTCAATCTTGGAGGGGACATGGCGGAAGAGGTGCTCTTCAGGCTCGGAATTCACAAGGACCTTCCTGCAAAATTGTCCCTGGAACACGTGCAAAAAATAAGAGATGGAATCCGCCAATTGCTTTCTGAAACAGGGAGCTGCAAATCATACTATTACCAGGAACAGGGACTGCTGTCGCCTGTACCCATGCTACACCTCAGGAACGAGCCTGATATAGAATACGACGATCTAAACAAAGGAATGCTGGATTACCTGCAAAAGCATTATCCCGCAGGCGAGGCCAAGGACCCTATCACAAGAAGAATAGAGTCCATGGAGAAGAGCATAGAGGAATTTCAGAGGCAGCGTGAACTGAATTTCCAGCGGGGAAATACCATAATGCAGTCATTAGGACGATTTGACAGCCTAATCAGAAAACTGTCACGGGCCAAGGATACCCAGGATCTTTCCAGAATCAAGGAATTCGATGGATACAACGTTTCATCCTACAATTCAGCAACTAAGGAAATAGAACTTGAAGAGGGTGGGACCTCCATAATTATTGATATTAACCTTTCCGCGGGGCAGAATGCAAACAACTATTTCCAGAAATCCAAGGAATTCAAGTCGAAGATAGAGGGCGCCTACAGAGCTATAGAAGAGACCAAGGCCAAGCGTGTATCAGAAAAGAAGGAATCTTCCAGGAAGAAGAAAAGGGAATGGTTTGAAATTTACCACTGGTTCATATCTTCTGAGGATTTTCTCGTTATATCGGGCAGGGATGCCAAAAGCAATGAGAGAATAGTGAAGAAGCACCTCAAGGATAAGGACCTATATGTGCACGCAGATGTATATGGGGCTCCAAGCACAATCATAAAGGTCGAGGGAGACAGAGAGCCAACAGAACAGACTATCAGGGAGGCATGTGCGTTCGCCATTTCATTCTCCAGGGCTTGGCCAGCCGGCGTATCTTCGGGAGCTGCATACTGGGTGCTCCCTTCCCAGGTCAGCAAAACACCTGAATCTGGTGAATACGTCTCCACTGGATCATGGATGGTAAGGGGGAAAAGGAACTATCTCTTCGACCTTCCAATGCGGCTGGCTATTCTCATTAAGGAATACAAGGGCGAACGGAAAGTCATGTCTTTCCCGGCACTCCAGGATGCCCAGTTGCCTGCAAACACTATAGTCATTGCACCAGGTGACGAAAAGAGGAATTCGATTTCACAAAAGATTTCCAAGAAGCTAGGAGTACCAATGGAGGATATAGATCCCATACTTCCGCCAGGAAATTCTTCTGTAATATCAGGACTTTAGCCTTTCCTTTAATTCCGTGAGGACAGAAACGTCCTCAGGGTCTATCTTCCTCATTTTTCCCAGGTGGTAAGATATGTAGTCTCCGGCATGTATGAAGTAAAACATCCTTTCCAGAGTGCTCTCTCCCCCAGGTTTAATTGTAATGAAATCTGTGGAAGTTATCTCAGAGGTATACCTGACTCTTTTTTCAATCTGGCCAGTGGAACCTCCAAATACAATGAAGGAGAAAGTATCCTTTCCATAGGTGTGTTTGAAAGGGATCGCATCGTTGTGGTCCAGCTCCGGGAAATATGATGAAAAAGCCAGAAGCTTTGAATTCTCATTGAACTGAGTTTTCCAGCGGTAAGCCACCCAACGGAAAGGAGGGTAACCCAGGACATACGGGATGCTGTTCTTCCCGAATATTTTTGCAGCTGTCCCCTTTTCCAGGGAATTGTCGGTTTCCATTTCCGACAAAATGGCTGAAATCTTCTCATACACTGGCTTATCCGAAGTTATGAACGAGTTTAGGAAAGGCTTAATGAGGTAACCCAGAGCAGCCCTGGGCTGGTAACCTTTTGGAACCAGCACAGTTTCCTGCCCAAGTTCTGAAAGTTCTCCACCCGAAGTAATAAGGCGGATCTGGCAGTTGCGTTTTATGGCCTCTTTTGTCGCACTGATCGTTTCCTCAGTGTTTCCCGAATAGCTGATTCCAACGAAGAGTGTATCCTTATCAGCGTAAGCGGGGAGTTTATAATCACTCACAACCTGAACTGGAGCCTTGTCGTACAATTCTGAAAATATGCTCCCTGCAATGCCGGAACCACCCATTCCTGAGATGACAATATTCTTGAACGGACTTAATTTGCCAAAGTCTGCGTTGAACAGAACCTGCCTGCTGAAGTCCTTAAGCTGGTCCTCAAAATTCATGTACATCCATAGGAACTTGATATAATATATTTAACAGTGAAAAGTTGGAAATTAGTGGAAAATTAGAAAGGATTCAGGACGATGGAGTAGCCAAAAGCGGCTGTTACTATTGCAGTAACTATGATAACCAGTTTTATCTTACTGTCTGCAGTCATTGATATGAAATATTTGTGATATATTTATTGATTTTCCATAAATATTGAAAACGACCGTTTTAAGATATGGCGCAGCAGTCAGCATTGATCATTTTATAAGATGGGCCAGTAGCATGCCAAAGTAATGTTCCACATAATGATAATCAAGAACACTTTTCATTCCGGTGTGGTCCATTATCCCCTTCAGGATGATCATGTTCCAATAACTGTCTGGCTTGGCCTTTTCTATGAAGGCTCTGTTCAGCTCCAGCAACGGTGTCATGTCTGAGGCAACAACACATTTCTCAATCAGGTCCTCATAAGGTTTGGCTTCCAGAGCAAAACCATAAACTCCATCTGGTGCGTGAGTGTGCGCCTGGTCAGCACTTATTACAATTGTGACCTTCTTCTCGTGCCTCTCTGCAATTCCTGCAAGGGCTTTACCGAAATCCATCAGCCCATCCAGATCCCATATGCGTGGTTGGCCTATGGACACAAGCCGTTTCTTTCTGAAGAAAGTAAGCGGTATCACTGATCCAAAATCTAGGGGAAACACTGACATTGGGCCGGTGCTGGTCACGAAGGATACTTCCTGGGTTAAAGGTCCAGAGGCTGCAATAGCCGTGGCAAGTATTCTGTCAGTCTCGTATTTTCTGTTAATCCTTCTTGTCTTCAGGGAAAGCTGCCCGTTGAGGTACTGTGTGTTTATCACTCCAATAGAATTGCTGAGTTTCAAGCCATGGGGGCTTATAATCACAATAGTATCGGACAAATCTCGTGATGTTACTTTCCTTATTCTTTCAGATAGTTCTATGCTTTCCCTGTTGGGGTGGTCAATTATCTCATCGCCGTGGGGGATCACAAAAACATTTTCAAGAGACAATGGCAGATCATAAAAATGACATTTATTAAGAGATTGCTGACAAATAACCTGAAATGATTCTTCATTTGGAACCTGCCAGCAGTGTATTTCAGGTTGATTCCCATTAACTCCCATCTTGAAAAAGTCTATATATGCTGCAAAGTATTCGGGTAAGGTCTTAAGGGTCTAAAGAAGATTAAAGCCCTTATATGCAAAAACCGTATCTAGGTAAAAGATTAGGTGAAAATAAATGGCACAAGCAAAACCACACGTAAACTTGGTAACAATCGGTCATGTAGATCATGGAAAGTCCACCCTCGTGGGAAGGCTTCTCTTTGAACATGGTGAGATTCCGGCCCATATTATTGAAGAATACAGGAAGCAGTCAGAAGAAAAGGGAAAGGCAACGTTCGAGTTCGCCTGGGTAATGGATAAATACAAGGAAGAGAGAGAAAGAGGAGTTACTATCGATCTTTCACACAGGAAGTTCGAGACAGACAAATACTACTTCACTATTATTGACGCACCGGGCCACAGGGACTTTGTCAAGAACATGATCACCGGAACCAGCCAGGCAGATGCAGCTATGCTAGTAGTTTCAGCCAGGGAAGGAGAAGGAATCATGGCACAGACAAGAGAGCATGCTTTCTTGGCAAGAACCCTTGGTGTCCAGCAGCTTATTATACTTATAAACAAAATGGACGCAGTCCAGCCCCCTTATAACCAGAAGAGGTATGAGGAAGTAAAGAAGGACGTTGAAAAACTGCTAGCATCCATTGGATACAGAAATGTACCTATCATACCAATCAGCGGATACAAGGGAGACAACATCCTGAAGAAATCAGAAAATCTCAAGTGGTTCAACGGACCCACACTCATCGAGGCCCTTGACAACCTTAAAATTCCCGAGAAGCCGATTGACAAGCCTCTTAGACTTCCGATACAGGATGTCTATTCAATCACGGGAATTGGAACAGTACCTGTGGGAAGAGTGGAGACTGGCATAATAAAGATCGGAGACAAGGTTGTATTCCAGCCGGCAGACAAGCAGGGTGAAGTCAAGTCAATTGAAATGCACCATGAAAACATGTCTTCCGCGGAGCCAGGAGACAACATAGGCTTCAACGTTAGGGGAATCGCAAAGAACGACATTAAGAGGGGAGACGTCTGTGGACCTGCCAGCAACCCGCCAACAGTGGTGAAATCATTCACAGCCCAGGTAGTTGTCCTGAACCACCCAAGCGTCATCGCAAACGGATACAAACCTGTGTTCCACATTCACACAACACAGATAGCCTGCAGATTTGAACACATTATAAAGACTTTGAACCCCAAGGATGGAACGACGCTGAAAGAGAACCCCGACTTCATAAAGACGGGAGATATCGCAATCGTCAAGGTTGTGCCAGACCGCCCATTCGTAATTGAAAAGGTTTCAGACATACCACAGCTTGGAAGGTTTGCCATCAGGGATATGGGCCAAACCGTTGCAGCTGGACAGTGTGTTGACGTAGAAGTAAAGTAAAGGTGACTGGAATTGGCGTCATATAAGGCTAGAATTTCCCTTAGTGGAACTGAACACAAAATAGTCGACGTAGTATGCAATGAAATCAAGGGAATAGCCTCAAGGACCGGGGTAGAAGTGCACGGTCCTGTGCCTCTTCCAACGAAGAGACTGGTGGTCCCGGTTAGAAAGAGCCCCGATGGAGAAGGTACATCCACCTGGGACCGCTGGGAAATGAGAATCCACAAGAGGCTAATCGACGTTGATGCAGATGAAAGGACCCTCAGGCAGTTAATGAGAATACCCATACCTGACGGCGTTCAGATCGAAATTCAAATAAAATCCTAATCCCTTCTTTTATATGGGATCACCTAATCTAATCATATTGCCTCAAAATCAAGGCATTTAACAATATTTCTGTTCAAACTTTTATGATAGCCTAATACGCAGAACAATCCATCAATTATAATCTAAATAAGTAGGCTTAAATTGAGCAGAAGAGGATGTAGCTTGAATGCATGTTCAAGGTTCTTTATTCCAATGAGTTCCTGCAGATATTTCACAGACTTTCTGGCTCTTGAACATTGTTATATAATGCTTTCTAATTACCTTCTGTAAATCTAACAGTTGATGTAGTATGGGTCGAAAAGAAGACAATATTGCAAAAGCAATGAAGTTAATCGAAAATCCAGTAAAAATAAGGAACATGGGAATTGCAGCCCATATTGATCATGGCAAGACTACCCTTAGTGATAACCTTATCGCTGGAGCAGGAATGATGAGCGAGGAACTCGCAGGTAAGCAGCTTATGCTGGACTTTGACGAGCAGGAACAGGCAAGAGGAATCACTATTAATGCTGCCACAGCTTCTATGGTGCACCCATTTGATGGAGAGGAATACCTCATCAACCTTATTGACACGCCTGGCCACGTGGACTTTGGCGGAGACGTTACTAGGGCAATGAGGGCTGTAGACGGGGCTATAATCGTTGTAGATGCAGTTGAGGGTGTCATGCCCCAGACAGAAACTGTCATAAGGCAGGCACTCAGGGAGAAAGTCAAGCCAGTGCTCTTTATCAACAAAGTTGATCGCCTCATAAATGAACTTAAGTTGAACGGCGACGAAATGCAGAAGCGTTTTCTCAGAGTTATTACCGATGTAAACAAGCTCATTTCCAAATATGCCCCAAAGGAATTCCAGGCTGCCTGGCAGGTAAATGTACAGGATGGCAGGGTGGCCTTCGGTTCAGCATATAACAACTGGGCAATTTCTGTCCCCGCCATGAAGACATTTGGTGTCTCTTTCAAGGATATAGTAGATTTGGTGCAGAACGGCCAGCAGAAGGAACTTGCAAAGAAGGCCCAGCTTCACAAGATTATTCTCAACATGGTTATCAGGCATCTGCCAAACCCACTTGAGGCACAGAAATACAGGATTCCACAAATATGGAAGGGTGACCTGGAGTCAGAGATCGGAAAGTCAATGATGGCATGCAATTTCCACGGGCCAGTTAGTATGATGATCACTAAAATCATCATTGACCCTCACGCGGGGGAAATAGCTGTTGGAAGAGTTTTCAGCGGCACTATCAGGAAGGGAAGTGAACTTTACATCGTGGGTCAGGGAACCACTAAATTCAAGGTCCAGCTCCTTTCAATGATGGTCGGCCCTGACAGGATTTCAGTTGAAGAGATGGCTGCTGGAAACATTGCCGCCTTAGTGGGCCTCAAAGCAGCAATAGCAGGTTCAACTGTATCTTCAATTACGAACATGGATCCATTCGAGCCAATGCAGCATTACACAGACCCTGTTGTTACGCTTGCTATCGAAGCGAAGCACACTGCCGACCTTCCAAAGCTTATCGATGTACTGAGAAGCGTTTCCAAAGCAGACCCCTCTATCCAAGTTGAAATCAACCAGGAAACCGGGGAACACTTGATTTCCGGTATGGGCGAACTACACCTGGAAGTTACAATGTACAGGATCAAGAACGATTACAAGGTAGAAGTCCAGACATCAGATCCGCTGGTTGTTTACAGAGAAACCATTGACCATAAGGGCGGGCCATTTGAAGGCAAGTCTCCAAACAAGCATAACAGGTTCTACTTTGAAGTTGAGCCACTGCCAGAAGCAGTGATACAACTCATAAAAGACGGTGTTGTTCCGCAGGGTACCAAATTCAAAGACAAGAAAGCAATTCAGGAAGAGCTCGAAAAGGCAGGTTTCACAAGGGAGGAGGCCAGAGGCATTGTCGTTGTTGAAGGAAACAACATCATGACTGATGTCACAAAGGGTATCCAGTACCTCGATGAGACTATGGAACTCCTTATTGAAGGATTCCTAGAAGTTATGCAGAAGGGGCCACTTGCCAACGAGAAAGTTTATGGTCTCAAAGCAAGGCTCGTGGATGCAAAACTCCATGAAGATAGCATACACAGGGGTCCAGCCCAGGTTATACCTGCAGGAAGGAACTCAGTTTACGGCGCAATGACCATGGCAAAACGTGTACTCATGGAACCAATGCAGAAAGTCTTCATCAATGTCCCACAGGAGATCATGGGCTCGGTTACCAATGAAATCCAGCAGAGAAGGGGCGTTGTAGAAGAAATGAACCAGGAAGGCGATGACCTCGTCATAGTGTCAAAGATCCCTGTGTCCGGAATGTTCGGTTTCGCATCTGCAATCAGGAGCGCCACTGGTGGAAAAGTTCTCTGGAGTTCCGAGAATTATGGATATCAGAGAGTCCCGCCTGAAATTCAAAAGGAAATTGTAGCCAAGGTCAGGGAGAGAAAGGGGCTAAAATCCGAGCCTTACGATGAGGCTTACTACGCCCAACTCTAATTTTTCTAAATTCTTTAAAACTTCATTCCTCTTTCTTGCTAATACCAATTTATTTTGACAATGAGATATACTGAATTTTGAGTATTATAATATTTTAAGGTAATAAGGTTTATATATTTAGATATGAATTTGGCAACGATTACCAATGGCTAATGAAGAAGAATTTAGAAAGAAGCCATGGGGATGGGTTGCAGCAGTAATTATAGTCTTCATAGTAGGATTTTCTGCTGGATATTTCCCATTCTCGCACTCAAGTAATACAAACAAGACGGTGGACGTGCAATTTTATTCAAGCCTTGCCACTTCAGAGGCTGCGTTCATCAATAATACATTGATTCCACAGTTTGAGCAGCAGCATCCAGGAACCCATGTAACCCTTGTAAATGTAGGCAGTGGAGACACTTCTAAGGATGTACTTGCCCTAGAGAAGGCCGGAAATGTGGGGCCAGTAGTTGTTGGCCAGGACAATCTGGAAATCGGGCAGCTGATTTACAGCAGTTCAGGCAATGTAATGATGAATCTCACAAATGAATCGTCCAAAATGATGCCGAGCACTATCATCCCTGCCGCACAGAGCATGGTGAATTATGAGAAAAAGGTATTTGGAGGGGTTTATTTCTTCCCATGGAGAGCAAACATCCCACTGACGTTCTACAACAAAACGACATTTTCAAATGCCGGCATAACGCCTCCGAACAATAATACAGCACTCCTTAAAGACCTAAATGTCCTTAAAGCAAAGTATCCAAATGTTAATCCTCTAATGATACAGGGGGGTGGAATTAACGGTCATTATTCATCCACAGCTACAGAGCTTTACCAGATGATGGTGCAGTATGGTGGTAATCCTCTGTATGCAAATGACACAGGCGACGTGCATGCATTCCAGTTCCTGTATAACCTGACACCATACCTGACACAAAACTATGTCAACGGATACTGGGGCTCTTATCATGGATTGGCAGTTGGCAACTACTCAATGCTTGATTACCAGTGGCCATACATCTACAGCACCCTAACCTCTGGCGGGTCGAGTGGTTATTCAATGACTAACCAGACACTTGGTGTTTATGCTGGTCCCAATGGAACCGTCAATGGCCAGCACCTCCTTGGCGGGGATGTACTTTACATTCCACAAGGTGCATCTGACACGCCGCAGCTTGAATCATTCATAACATTCATGCTTGGCGCACAGGCGCAGAGGGAATACATGCTTAACCAGTCATGGCCAGCTATTAACCAGGCTGCCTATGTTGATCTCCCTGCAAGCCAGTCTGCGGTTTTCAGCGCAGAGGCGCAGGCAATCAACAACGGAGTTTTCCTTAGGAACCCGACACCATGGATAACTGAGTGGAACACAATCATTATCCAGAAGGCATACGACCCACTCATTGTCAAAGGACAGGGTAATACAATTGCCAACATAACCGCAGATCTGGCTGCTGCCCACTCTGCCATGTACACTTACATACAGCAAAACTACGGGCAGGCCAACGCTACGTTATACAATAATGACGCAAATTACGCGCCAATATCTGTATAAAAACCCTTATTTTTTTATTTTTTGTGGTGATAATGCATTATGAAATGGGAAAAGGATGAGCTGACTGCGTTTTTCATGATACTGCCGGCTTTACTCTATGTGGTCATACTCGCGTTTATTCCTGCCTTGGAGTCTGTGTATGGCAGTTTTACAAATATTCACTCCAGTTTCACACTTTACAATTACAGCTTCGTATTTGATCTATACGGCTACAGGCCGATTCTGAATACCTTCATTGTTACTGCTTCAGCCCTTGGATTTCAGTTCCTCATAGGGTTTGTTGTTGCTTCGCTCCTTTCCAAGCAATTCAGGGGAAGAACAGCGTTTTCAGCAATATTCCTGCTGCCATTCGGTGTTGCAACCATTGTTACTGCTGTCATATTTCACGATATATTCTCAAGTTATGGGGGATATGCAAATACACTGGTCAGGGCACTTGGAGGGTCAGCCTTGGATTGGACGGGCTATTTTTCCACCTCTCTCCTGGTGGTAGTCCTAGCAGACTCCTGGAAGAATGCTCCAATTGTATCTTTAATTCTCCTAGCTGGAATGACAACTATACCGCCTGACCTCTACAGCCAGGCTATGGTGGATGGAGCTGGAACTTTCAGGAGATTCTTCCATATAACTTTGCCCAATCTCGCCCCATTTATAGCAATAGCTCTTATGGTAAGGGGAATAAGTGAGTTCAACATTTTTGCCATCGCTCAGGCCGGGCTTTTTCCATCACCCTTACTCACCACTATGACTTATTCACTGTTTGACATAGTAAACCCACATCCATCATACGCTGGGGCAACCATTCTGTTAGGTTTCATAATGATATTTGCATTTTTCATAATGCTTTACAGGGACAGATCAGCGAGGGTGGCATAAATGGTGAGTGAATATAACAACCCCGGAAACAGCAAATATTACTTTATCATCGCCCTGATATTCTCTTTCGTAATCCTTATTCCCTTTTATGTGCTTGTAATAATTGCATTTGCAGTACCATCACAGACCATAGCAGCATATTATCCTAGCATAATCCCTACTAAGTTCACCTTAACCAATTTAATGCATGCTTTCTCCGGATACAGTTCCGTTCTCGAAGCGGCGTTCATCAAGAGCCTGATCACTGCAACTATTGTGGGCGCCCTTGCCGCATTTCTGGGGTTCCATGCATCATACGGTCTCAGCAAACTGCCAGTGAGATTGAGCAGCCTCATAATTTCAGTGCTATTCTTTTCTACCATGATACCTTCACTTACAATTGCAATACCAATCAGCGTATCGTTCCTAAAAGCAGGGCTGTATGACACTGCCCTTGGGCTTGCCTTGGCTCAGGAGCTCGTAGTGCTTCCAATGACCATCTTCATGATTACAGGGACCCTTCAGACCCTTCCAAAACAGATTGAGCTCCAGGCCCGTGTTGATGGCGCGGGTTTCTTCCAGTCACTATATTCAGTAATTTTCCCCCTGGCACTTCCCGGTGTTCTAGCAGCCTTCCTGCTCTCCTGGATGATGTCGTGGGACGAATTTACCTTCGCAATTATCCTATCTCCTGTGCATCCAACTCTGCCTATCCTAATTTACCTGGACAGCACCGCCAGAGGGAACATCCTCTACGCTTCGGCTTTTTCGCTGATTGTGACAGTCCCGGTGATTATCATCACCATGGCGCTTTCCAGGTTCATCAAGGGGAACTACATGTCATCGGGACTTACAGGATGACAATCACACTTGCAGATACAAATCCAGGAAGGTATAGAAAATGACAGTAAAGCTTGAATTAAAAAATGTTACAAAAATATACGGTAAGCACAAAGTCATCAACGAACTATCCCTCACAGTTGAACAGGGTGAGTTCTTCGTTATCCTAGGGCCATCCGGAACCGGAAAATCAACCCTTCTCAAGATGATGGTAGGAATAGAGCAACCGACTTCAGGCAAGATAGTAATAGACAGCAAGGACGTTACTAGACTCCCGCCTAACAAAAGGAATCTTGCGATGGTGTTCCAGAATTATGCCCTTTATCCAAATATGAATGTATTCAACAATATCGCTTTCCCCCTGAGGATGCATCACAGAACCAATATAAGCCAGAGGGTAAGAGAAGTTGCGGAGAAGCTGAACATTTCAGATATACTCGGAAAAAGGGTGAATCAGATAAGTGGCGGTCAGCAGCAGAGAGTTGCTCTCGCAAGGGCAATGGTTCGGAAACCTGCCATGTTTCTGCTTGATGAGCCTCTCAGCAACCTAGATGCCAGGGTTAGGTTCTCTGCAAGGGCCGAACTTAAGAGAATTCAACAGGAACTGGAGCAGACTTTTGTTTTTGTAACTCACGATCAAAAAGAAGCTGAAGCTCTTGGAGACAGGGTGGCAGTGTTGAACAAAGGTGAATTCCAGCAGATCGCCCCTTACAAGGTACTGTATGAAGACCCTGCAAACCCATGGGTGGGTGATTTTGTTGGGGATTTCCCGATGAATTTTGTGGAAGGGAAAGGTTTCAGGCCCGAATGGGCATCCGTTGGATCGGGTAACTATTCCATGATAGTTGAATCCATGGAAAGTATAGGCGATGTGAGCTTCATTTTCGGAACTGATAGCAATGGTGAACACATTGTTCTAAGGAGTCCTGAAAAATATCCCATCGGCACAACGGTAAAATACGGTATTAACAGGTTCAAGGACTTCAGAAACCAATATTGAAGCTGTTGGACGGAATATTTCAACAATCACATTAGGTGTTGAGGTTCGGATGAAGATTGAAGATGCAAGAAAGTCAATAGAAGATCTGAAGAGTCCGGAGGGTTTCCTTTACGCAGGCCTGCCAAAGTTCAAGGCACTCTTTGGTAGGGATTCGCTTATTTCTTCTATTGAACTTCTCAACTATGACAGTAACATTGCCAATGCGACTCTCCATGCCCTGAGCTCCCTGCAGGGCTCAGGATTTGATCAGGAAACACTTGAGGAGCCGGGAAAAATAATCCATGAATACCAGCATGATACTGAGATCATCAAGTCAAGAGCTAGAAATGTTGTCTGGCTGAAACATGGAAAGAATTACTTTTCTGTTGACAGCACCCCCCTTTTTGTCATACTGTACCATATGCTGATGGAAAAGAACCCACGGGTCCTGAGGGACAGAGAATTACTGGATTCTGTTTTAATGGCAATTTCTTGGATGCTTGATTTTGGATTCAGCGGGGCCTTTCTAAGTTATATGAAGGCAAAGATAGGATTTGGGCTACAGTCCCAATCCTGGCGCGATGGCATCGGCGCAGTACTTGAGAACCTCAAGGATCCAGTATCGGTTGTTGGAGTTCAGGGATACACTTTCTCCGCCCTTAATAGAGGTCTCAAGATCATGTCAAAAGCTGGTCTGAAAGAAACAAAATATGCCTTTTATGAAAGAATTGAGGAATCGATCACTAAACTGAAGGAGAACTTCCATGAAAACTTTTATCTTGAGGAGACAGGCTTTTATGCTTTCGCTATTGATGGAGACGGAGTTGCAGAGAAGACAGTAACAAGCGATCCAGGCCATCTGCTTTTCTCAGGCCTCTTAAACAGAGGTGAAGAGAAACAGGTTATTGACAGGATCTTTGAAACTGATCTCCTCACCGATTATGGCATAAGGTGCATGTCGTCGAAATCAACGTATTTTGATGAGAAGGCATACCAGAGAGGGAGCGTTTGGCCCCATGACAACTTCCTCATCGCATTGGGGCTCAAGAACGCGGGTTACGAGAAGCTTGCCGCAGAAATAGGAAAAAGAGTTTCCAGTGCTCTAGAGGAACTCAATGGGGTGCCTGAATACTTTGGCGTTAGTAGAAATGGGGAACTAATTCCAAGCAGAAAAATGAGGATAACTCCTTGCGATCCCCAAGCATGGACAGCAGGTGCCTATAACTACTTTAACAGTTCTTAAATTAATCCAACATATAACCCAACGGGAAAAGCATGTTGGCAAAATGCGTTAAATGCGGCAAACTTCGCAATGGAAATACCCTATCTTATCTATGCCAGTGCGGGGGGATATACCAGTATGAACCTGATTTTAAATATCATGAGGGAAATTACATGCGCAACTACCCCTACCTCTCTGATGCAGTAAGCTTGGGGGAAACCCAAACACCAATTTTGGATATGGGAGATCTAATGCTAAAGCTGGAATACTTTTCTCCCACATATTCTTACAAGGACAGGGGAACCAAGGCACTGATTTCCTACCTGAAATCCAGGCTTCCGAACGGCGCCAGGATAAACGAGGATTCGTCAGGTAATGCTGGGGCTTCAATATCGGCATATGGAGCAGCAGCAGGCTTTGCCGTGAATATTTTTGTGCCTGAAAAAACGGTTGCCTCGAAGGTAAAACAAATTGAACTTTATGGAGCAAAGATCCATAAGGTTCCCGGTTCAAGGGAAGATGTTTCTACTGCTGCAAGAAACGCTGAAGGTTACTTTGCAAGCCACGTCTATAATCCAGAGTTCAGGGACGGCATGAGAGAAATAAGCTATGAGATATTCAGGCAGGCACAGGCATTCCCTGATTTCATATTTGTGCCGGTATCAGCTGGTACACTGATTCTTGGTGTAATATCCGGCTTCAAGCATCTACTCGATTCCGGTGAAATTGCAAAGCTGCCAAGATTTGTGGCAGTACAGACAGAAGCCGTTAAGCCACTTTGCGCCAGGATGAATAATCTGCCATTTGATCCGAAGGCGAAAGTTTCCTCAATAGCTGATGCCCTTGTTTCAAGAGAACCTCCCCTCCTTGAACTTATGTATGAGGCGTTGAGTGGAGTCGGAGCCTGCATTACAGTCCCCGAGGAGGAAATAATGCAGGCAAGGCTGGAACTAGCATCAAAGGGCGTACTTGTGGAATATAGTTCAGCAACAGTGTTTGCCGCCCAGAAGAAATTCAAGGGTATAGGAAAAAGGCTCCTCATTATGACTGGAAACGGTCTAAAGAATTTATAATGTTATGCAGGAGTAGCAAGAGCTTCTTCCGGATCTCTCTCTGTATCGATATTCTGATTGTTTATAGTGAGAGAATAGCTCAGGTCAGCCCCTCCTCTTTTTACTATGATGGATACGCTGCAGTACTTGGTAAGGGATAAGCCGATTGCTTTCCTGGCCTTTTCTTTGTCAACATCCCCTTCCAGGAAGTAATGGATATTCACATGAGTCAGGGTTTTGGGATGCTCATCCGCCCTGTCTCCAGTAACTTCACATCGAAAAGTTTTGAAAGCAACTTTCATTTTCAAGAGGATTCCAACCACATCGTCGCTGGAGCATCCCCCCATTGCAAGCAGAAGGTGTTCCGTAGGAGAAAAGTTATCAGTGTTGTTGGCAATAGAATTTTTCAGGGTGACTGGCACTTTGCCAGGAACATTGCTCTGAAAACCACCATTTTCAACATACTCAAACGAGACTTTCATGCCCTCAAAGATTGTAAAATTGTATTTAGAGTTTGGGAGGCCCCAAACCGGCTCAAAAATAGTTTACTCTTCCGGCACCTTTCTCAGTGCACTGCCAATAGCTTTAAGTGCGTAAAGGGCAGCTGTAAGGCCCGCTGAAATATCGGGGTCCTTCACCATGGCGTACAACCTGAGTAAGGATGTAGCCTCCGGATTCTTTGCACCACTGACCATCCCATCCCAAAGTTCGTCGCTGTTGAACAGTATAGCTTTTATAGCATCAGATGCTTTTTCGCTGGAAAGTGAGTGTGAGAGCGCTGAAACCACATTCATAGTCTTTACAAACCCATAGAGGAAATCCCTGGAAGTAAGGAAGTTCGAAAGAAACTCAATGTCACTTGGCAGGAATTCCGATGACAAGTTTTCCATTGCTGAGATAAGACCGGAGTTCTTCACTTTGCCAAAAAGGTTGAGAATGGCCTCAAGAGAATCCCTGTTCTCTAAGAGCCCTTCGATAAGGGGTTCAAGGTCATCCTGGTCATTTCCTGAACTTAACTTCTTTTTTCCTTCTGTTTTCTCTACCATAGTTTACACCATCCCTCTTACAATTGTGGAGAAGTATGTGTCATTGGAGGTCCACCTGAGCATGAAATCGCCCTTGTTCTCGGTTATAGCCTTAATTCTGGTTTCAGCGGTTCCAAGATATGTGAAAGCCCTATCCTTACCGGTGATGTTGATTTGAGGAGCGACCGAAGTATATTGATCGTCTGAAAGACCGCCCACGGCATCTGCGATAATCCGAGATGCTGCAAATGAAGCCTCCAGATACCCTGAAGTAGCAAGTTTGCTCTCAAAGAGATTGTTTGAGTCTCCAACAGCATAGACTGATCCATTTCCTTTCACGGTAAGTGTCTTTGGATCAACTTCTATATATCCGGTCTCTCCCGCCAGGCCAGACTGAGTCATCGCTTTCTGTCCCTTATGCGGCGGAACAAGAAGAAGTAAATTGTACTTGAATTTGGATTCATCAGCTGCGTTTACTTCCTTGTTCTTCTGGTTTACGGAGGTGACCGTCACATTCGGGTGTAATTCAATCTTCTTTTCCTGAAGTTTATCCCTGATGAACCCTGTAAGGTTTGAATCTGTTCCAATATTTTCTGATGGGGCAAGATATGTTATCTCAGTCTTCTCTCTCAGCCCCTTTGCCGTCAGGAATGAATCAAGGAGAAATGCGAACTCATAAAGTGCCTGAGGGTACTGGATTGTTGTACCTGTACTGCCAATGACAACATTTCCTCCCTGGAATCCCCTGAGGGTCTCCCTTAACTCAAGGGCTTTCTGAAGATCGTAAAAATGCTTTGCTTCCCCACTGTATCCGGGAATTTCCTCTGGCGCATACCTGTTACCAGTGGCAATTACGAGGTAATCAGCCATGTAACTCTTCCCTGACTTGAGGAATACTATGTGCTCTTCCGAATTTACTCTGATAACCTCATCATGGATATACTGGATTCCGCCATTCAGAAGAAATTCAACAGGCTTTACACTTTTCCTGTAATTCTTATAGCCAAATGGAATGAATAGGCCATCAGGTTTGTAAAAATGCCTCGTAGTATTCCCTATCACCAATATCTCAAGTTCCTTTTCTGTTGCGTGGAATCTCAGTTTGTTGGCTGCTACAAGCCCTGATGGGCCGTCGCCAATCACTATAACTCTTTTAGCAACTACCATATTAATCACTCTTTCAAATATCCGTGAATATGTTTCCATAGCCTGAAATCCAGTAACTTAATGGGTTTCCTGATGTGCGATAACTGGTTGGCGACCCTGCTGTGGTCACAATCGCTTGGTTGTCATTCAGGCTAATCCGCACTGCAAATCATCGTTACTTGTTATTAGAATTTTTTTGTTAACCTTTGAATTAATGCGGGCTGGCAAGTATCCTGAAAATGAAAATCATATTGCGACCCTTTATCCAAATGGAAAGAATAAATAGTTATCTAACATAAACCTCTATGGACTCCCAGCTAAGGGTTCTCAGCAAGGAAAAGAACACAATAACCCTTGAGATGCTCAATTACGACAACACGATTCTCAGGCCGCTTATAGATGAAATTCTGAAAGATGAGCAGGTCGAAGAGACAAGATACTACATAAAGCACCCAATTATTGACAATCCGGAAATATTTGTAAAGGTAAAGACCGGCAAGCCCCAGGCTGCTGTAAAGAGATCTATCAAGAGGCTCAGCAAAGTGTATGAAAACCTTGAGGCTGATCTCACAAAAGAGCAGAAAAGACTTGCGGAATCAAGCTAGTTAAATGGTAGGCACTTTTCTGGTGGAATTGCTCCAGGATATTCCTGAGGCGCCCCAGTATGAACTCCAGTCTCTGAGCGAGACAGGTAAATTTGAAATTCTGAATAACTCCGGAAACTTTTTCCTTATCCATGGCGACTGGGATGGCCTCAGAAATGCGGCCTATGTCAGGCGGGTGGTAAATATCCTTTCCAGTGCCTCACAGTTGGAAGATTTGGCGGCGAGTACCGTACTCCCCGAAGGAAAATTCTTTGTCCGCTTCCAGGACAGCTCTGATTGCCATAATTCAGGCATAGAACCAAGCATTGGCGATATGCTGGGAGGGAAGGGCAGGGTATCCTTCAGGAACCCAGATTTTGTGGTCAGGGTATACCATCTCGATATGTGGTATGCAGGATTGGAAATCTTTTCCGGAATAGGAAAGGAACTTCACGCGAGGAGAGCCCCAATGAGGCCGTTCTTCTCCCCTATATCAATAGACCCAAGGCATGCAAGATTTATGGTGAATATTACAGGCACAAAAGATGGAGAAACCATCCTGGACCCATTCTGCGGGACTGGAGGTATTCTACTTGAAGCTGGGCTGATGGGCAGAAGAGTATTAGGTAATGACTGGTCCCTCCAAATGGCAACTGGTGCAAAGCTGAACCTCAAGTATTTTGGCGTGAGGGATTACCAGATAGGCAATGACGATTTCCTTAAATTGGAGATCAGCGAACCTGTTGCTGCCATAGCAACCGACTTTCCTTATGGAAAGAATTCCCGCTTATCACAAAAGAATCTGGAACAGCTTTATGGTGGTAGCTTCAGGAAATTCCATTCAATACTGCCAGAAGGCAGAAGGGCGGTAGTAGTTGTTTCAGAAAGAAAGTTCCTTGATCTTGCCACAGACTATTTCCATACTGAGAAGGTCTTCCAATTCCGGGTTCATCGTTCTTTAACAAGGTATTTCGCTGTGCTCAAGAGAAAGTAACATTTTGGTTACCTGCTGTATTTATATAGAAGAACAAATTTACTTGTGCAATGTCTGCCCAATCCTCGAAGAACAGCAAACTCAGGAATCCGCTGGCCGATGAAGCAGCCACAAGCAGGGTTAGAGCCCTGACTAGAGACCACCTGCGCCTGGTAAGGCTTGACAGGGAACTCAATGAGGCCAATGCACAGCTTGCACAGTACAAGGAACTATACCTGAGGCAGAGGGCAGAGATGGAGAACTATTCCAGGGCGGTGGAGAGGGAAAAAACTCTCATAACTAAGAATGCCAGCAGGAATGTGATAAAGGATCTTCTGCCACTTCTGGATTCTTTTGATTCTGCAATAAATGCATCAAAGGGAGATGGAAACATCGTCGCAATGCACACCCAGCTCATGAAAATTCTTTCTGCATATGGATTCAGTTCCATCGATGCAAAGGGCAAAAAATTTGATCCTTATCAGCATGAGGTTATTGCAGTGAACCAGTCAAATGAAGATGGAATAGTTCTTGAGGAAGTTCAGAAGGGCTATAAGTTGAATGAAGAAATTATCAGAACATCAAAAGTCATAGTAGGAAAAAACGGTGAATAAGAATGTCAAAGATCATTGGTATTGATTTGGGAACAAGTAACTCGGCTGCAGCAGTTGTTATTTCGGGAAAACCAACAGTAATCCCAAGCGCAGAGGGCGTTTCTATAGGTGGAAAGGCATTTCCAAGCTACGTCGCCTTCACAAAGGATGGGGATCTTCTGGTCGGTGAACCCGCAAAGAGACAGGCACTCCTCAACCCGGAAGGAACAATATACGCTGCTAAGAGGAAGATGGGTACCGACCACAAGTTCAAGGTAAAGGGCAAGGAATACACCCCTCAGCAGATATCAGCATTCATACTCCAGAAGATAAAGAGAGATGCTGAGGCCTTCCTTGGTGAAGAAGTGAAGGAAGCTGTAATTACGGTGCCGGCTTACTTCGACGACAACCAGAGGCAGGCTACTAAAGATGCCGGGCTCATAGCTGGCTTAGAAGTAAAGAGAATTATAAACGAACCTACCGCAGCCTCCCTTGCATACGGTATTGACAAGCTCAACGAATCCCTGAAGATTCTGGTTTTCGACCTTGGGGGCGGAACCCTTGATGTGACAATAATGGACTTTGGCGAAGGAGTCTTCGAAGTTGTATCAACTTCCGGAGACACTCACCTTGGTGGAACAGACATGGATGAGGCAATAATCAAGTACCTACTCGATGACTTCAAGAGCAAGGAGGGCGTCGACCTTTCAAAGGACAAGAATGCTTACATCAGGCTCAAGGATGCCGCGGAAAAGGCAAAGATTGAACTCTCATCAACAACAACCACCGAGATAAACCTGCCGTATATAACAGCGACCCAGGATGGCCCTAAGCACCTGCAGCTTACAATGAGCCGGTCTAAGCTCGAAGAACTCATTAGCCCAATCGTTGAAAGATGCAAGGCCCCTATAGAGAATGCACTCAAGGGAGGAAAACTCTCTAAGGGGGACGTTACCAAGATCATACTCGTGGGAGGGCCCACTAGAATACCAATGGTGAGGAAATTTGTCGAAGACTTCTTCGGAAGAAAAGTTGAAGGAGGCGTTGATCCAATGGAGTGTGTGGCCATCGGTGCTTCAATACAGGGCGCAGTTCTCACGGGTGATATTAAGGACATTGTGCTTCTCGATGTAACTCCGCTTACTCTGGGAATCGAAACACTAGGTGGTGTGGCTACCCCGCTTATACAGGCAAACACTACAATTCCCACAAAGAAATCACAGATATTCACCACTGCCGGTGACATGCAGACGGCTGTCACAATACACGTAGTGCAGGGGGAGAGAGCCATGGCCGCTGATAATGTATCGCTGGGAATGTTCAATCTTGTTGGAATTCCTCCTGCACCAAGGGGCATTCCCCAAATAGAGGTTACCTTTGATATCGATGCAAATGGGATCCTGAACGTATCAGCAACTGACAAGGGATCAGGAAAGAAGCAGAGTATTTCCATAACGGCATCAACAAAGCTCTCCAAGGAAGAGATAGAGAAGATGAAAAAGCAGGCAGAGGAATTTGCAGAGCAGGACAAGAAGAAAAAGGAGGAAGTTGAAAAATTCAATGCTGCTGAGACACTTGCCTATACTGTTGAATCTACCCTGAATGATGCAGGGGACAAAGTGGATGAGGGCACGAAGAAAGAAGTGAAGGAAAAGGTCAAGGAACTCAGGGAAGCAGTGACAGCCAAGGATCTGGCAAAAGTTGAGGCTCTGACAGAAGAATTATCTAAGAAGATACAGGAAATCGGCGCAAAGATGTATCAGGGACAGCCTGGAGAGCAACAAACCTCCCAGGGTGAGCAACAGCAAGCCCAGGGGGAGAAGCAGGACAATGAACAGACTGTGGATGCGGATTTCAAGGAAAAGTAGTCTGGCGGGGACCAGATAATAAATGGCCAAGGACTACTACGAAACTCTGGGGGTAGCAAGAAATGCTACTCAGGACGAAATCAAAAAAGCATTCAGAGGTCTTGCAAGAAAATACCATCCCGATGCAAACCCGGACAATAAGGATGCAGCTGAAGCCAAATTCAAGGAAATCAGCGAAGCCTACGAAGTGCTCTCCGATGAAAGCAAGAGGAGAATGTACGATCAGACTGGAAGAGTCGAATTCGGTTCCGGAAGATCTGATTTCACTTGGCAGGACTTCTCGCATTTCAATGATTTCAGCGATCTCGGCGATGTCTTCAGGAATATTTTTGGGGGCAATTTCGGGTTCGGAGGTTCTTCTGATTTTGCTTCAGGCTTCGGAAGGCAGGAAGAAAACCTTGATCTCGTCACCAATCTCCGGGTAACACTGGAAGAGGCATACTACGGTGCATCAAAAAATATAAGATACAGACGTAATGAAATATGTACACATTGCAAAGGGACAGGCTCTGATGACGGAAGGCTCATTACCTGTTCAGTCTGCAATGGAACTGGCCAACAGCGGGTGGTTCAGGGGCAGGGTTTCTTCAGGATGGTCTCGGTTACTGTGTGTAACACTTGCGGAGGCAGGGGAAAGATTCCAAGCAAACCATGCACTACCTGCAAGGGAGTAGGATCAGTCCCAGTTACAGAAAATCTGGAAATCCAGGTCCCCAAGGGCTCTCCGGATCATCTTAGGCTTAGGGTGAAAGGCAAGGGGCAGTCAAACATGGGAAGGACGGGGGACTTATTTGTAATCCTCAACATCCAGGAGCCAAATGGTATGAGGAGAATGAATGATGATATTTACCTCCAGTATGAGGTAAGTTTCCCGGAAGCTGCGCTTGGCGCAGAGAAGGAGATTTCAATCTTCAAAGAGAAATTGACACTAAAAATTCCTCCCGGAACTCAACCTGGAGAAATCTTAAGGATCAAGAATGCCGGGATGCCTCATGTAAATGGGCGTGGCTCTGGGGACATACTAATCGAGACTAAGGTAGTGGTCCCAAAACACCTCTCGCCTTCGCAGAAAGAGCTCATTGCAAAACTTGATGAAGAAAGCGGCAAGAAGCGCACCTGGTTCAAATAGGGCTTATTCCTCCTTTTAGACAGTCATATCCGCAAAATTTGGCAGACAAAGTATGAATCAGGCTCATTAGACCGAAACTTATAAATTGGCTTAAGCCAATATTTGCCCATGAAATTCCTTGTCGCATTCGACAATTCGGATGGCGCTAAGAAAGCCCTCAAATTTGCTATGAAGTTTAAAGGTATATCGGATGAGTACATAATTTGCTACATTTCGCCCCTGGTAATGGGCGCTGGGCCCAATTTTGATGCATACGTGCCACCTTCCCTTTATAAGAAAAGCGACGAAACCTCTGATGTAGTACTTAATGCTGCCAAGGAGTTAATAGAAAAGGAGAACGTAAATGCCACTTTCTTGAAACTCGATGCCCCTGGTGAGCAGATAGCCCGGGCTATGGCAAATCAGGCTAAGGAAAGGGGGGTCGATATTATAATAACGGGAACTAGGAAGCTTTCTGGCTTCAGCAAAATGCTCCTTGGATCAGTGAGTTCAGAAGTGGTAAAGCTCAGCACTGTTCCTGTTCTAGTTGTTCCTCCGGAATAACTGGCAAGATTTTTATAAGGACTACGCATTTCTGGACACCTATGGGAAGCATAAGACCATCGAACATCAAGAGAATCGCAATTGAACTGGTTGAAAATAATCAGGGGACATTCAACGTGAACTTTGGAAAGAACAGGGAAATACTGAAAACCTCCCTTTCAGGTATCTCAAAGAAGACGCTTAACCTCATCGCAGGATATGTTACAAGATATGTGTTGAAGAAACAGTCCAGGCTCAAGAAAGAGATCGAGGACGGCACTGTGACCCCTCCAGCCGCCTAATTTTTACCTTTTTCAGCAACAAACATATTATCAATTCAAGGCATCATGCATAGTGATTTCATGAGAAAGGTCTATGTCATTGCTGCCAAGAGGACTCCCATTGGAAAATTCGGAAAGTCACTTTCAACACTAAGTGCACCTCAGCTTGGTGCCCACGTTATCAGGCAATTAGTTCAGGAGATTCAACTCCCGGCGCAGTCAGTTGAGGAAGTAATAATGGGAAATGTTATCCAGGCAGGTGTGGGCCAGAACCCTGCAGGACAGGCATCGACCCTGGCTGGGCTTCCCGATGATGTTGTAAAGTACACGGTAAATACTGTGTGCGCTTCTGGCATGCTGGCCGTAGAAAACGCATCAAGGGAAATAATGCTTGGAGAGCGAAATCTGATCATAGCCGGAGGAATGGAATGCATGAGCAACACCCCCCTGCTCATGCCTTCAACAGCAAGGTGGGGTGTACGACAGTTACTAGACAAAGAGCTGAAAATGCAGGATTCAATGCTTACTGATGGGCTCATAGACGCATTTTACCACGAGCACATGGGCTATTCCGCTGAAGCTTCTGGCCGCAAATTCGGGATCACGAGGAAGGAAGCGGATCAATTTTCTGTCAGAAGCCAGGAACTGGCTTTCAGAGCATGGGAAACGGGCGAATTCAGGGATGAAGTAATCCCCATTAAGGAACTTTCAAAAGATGAAGGTATCAGGACCACAAGCATAGAAGCGCTTGGTGCCCTTCGTTCAGCATTCGCTGAGAACGGAATACTCACTGCAGGAAATTCTTCCCAGCTAAGTGATGGGGCATCTGCCCTAGTTCTCGCATCAGAAAAGGCGGTTAACGACTTTTCACTGAAACCAATAGCAGAAATCACAGGGTTCCAGGCTGCTTCACTTTCACCAAAGGATTTTGTGGAGGCACCCATCCCAGCAACAAGGAAACTCCTGGACCGGCTTGGAAAACCAATCGGTTATTTTGATTTAGTTGAGCATAACGAGGCATTTTCGGTTGCTTCACTGATTGTCCAGAGAGAACTAGGCATTGATGATTCGAAATTCAATGTCAATGGTGGCGCAATAGCAATCGGCCATCCGCTGGGTAACTCTGGTTCCAGGATCATGGTTACCCTTATCAACGCCCTTAGACACAGGAAAATGGAACACGGCCTTGCTACCATTTGCCATGGTGGTGGTGGAGGCCACAGTATATCACTGGAGATGGTATATTGAATGTAACTGTCATAGGCGCAGGCACAATGGGCAGGGGCATTGCCCAGGTCTTTGCACAGGTTGGCAATGAAGTGGTTCTTACTGATGTTTACCAGAAGGCATTAGAAACCGCCGCTAATGAAATCCAGAAGTCTCTGGGCAAACTCCACTCCAAGGGTGCCATCACAGAAGCACCTGAACTGGTCTATGGCAGGATAAAATTCACGGAAGATCTCTCGCTGGGAAGAGATGCAGACATTTTCATAGAAGCAGTTCTTGAGAAGCTAGAAATTAAGGAAGCGCTATACAAGCAGCTCAACGAGATCGCAGGTGAAAACTCCATCATCGCAAGCAACACATCATCCATTTCAATTAACGCCCTCTCTGCCGCAATCAAAAAGCCCGAGAATTTCCTGGGCCTTCATTTCTTCAACCCCGTCCCCATCATGAAACTGGTTGAAATAATCAAAGGAGTCAGAACTAGCGCATCAGTGGTCGAAAAAGCCATAGAAATCACAAGGCAGCTAGGCAAGGAACCCGTTACTTCACAGGACTTCCCAGGATTCATCTCAAACAGAATACTCATGCCCCTCATAAGAGAGGCAATCCTTGCCCTTGAGGAGGGTGTATCTTCCAGAGAAGATATTGATAAAACCCTGAAGCTGGGGATGAATCATCCCATGGGGCCGCTGGAGCTTGCGGACTTCATAGGTCTAGATGTGGTTCAAGATATCATGGCTGTTCTCTACGAAGAATTTGGCGATCCAAGATTCAAGCCTCCAGTTACGCTGAGGAACCTTGTCAATGCAAGAAAACTCGGAAGGAAATCCGGGGAAGGCTTTTACAAATATTGAGGAGTGGAAAAAATGGAATATGAAAACATACTGGTAAGTGACCGAGAAAAGGTAAGAATAGTAACTCTGAACAGGAAATCTCCGCTGAATCCGTTGGATATGGATACACTGAGGGAGATAAAAGATGCAGTCCTTAATTCTGAAAACAGGGTAATATTGCTACATGGCGCCAACAGGGCATTTTCGGCTGGTGCAGACATCAACAATTTCATGAAGCTGACCAACGACACGGCCGGTATTTTCGCAAAGGAAGGGCATGACATCATGAATGCCCTTTCCAGTTACCCCAGGCCAGTGATTGCGGCAATCCATGGGTACTGCCTGGGCGGCGGATTTGAGCTCGCTCTCGCATGTGACATCAGGGTGGCACATCCGGATACAACGTTCGGGCTTCCTGAAGTAAACTTGGGCATACTTCCAGGATTCGGAGGTACGCAGAGGCTGAGACACATAGTAGGAGAAACTCTTGCATTTGGCCTCATCTCTACAGGAAAGAGATACAAGGCCAGCGAAGCTTTCACCTATGGACTTCTGAATGAAGTTTCTGAGAACTATCTTGAAGTTGCAATGAAACTTGCAGAGGAACTATCGAAGAAACCCAAGGAATCTTTGAGGTTGATCAAGCATCTGGTCAGAAATGCACCGGATGACATGTTTGAAGAGGAGATTGACGCCTTCGGGGAAGTATTTGCATATCCTGACCGGGAAGAAGGAGTCAAGGCATTCCTAGAGAAAAGGGAAGCAAACTTCCAGGATTAAGTTCAAATCGCAACCTCATCAGTTATTTTTTAAGGTTTTTTCTCATTTTCATAATAATGTTCACTTTCCCTGCACATCTTAAAGCTTTTATTCCATAATTTTTTAGGACATGAGGGAGGATCAAAACCCTTAGATATGAGGGAAAGTGCCCTTCACAGATGGTTTTGATTTACTAAAAATAAAAATACTTAAATATAGACATGTCGTTAAAGAGATGACAATTGTCAGACAGGTTTAATCATGCATCTGGAATCTCTGGAGCTGGATAATTTCAAATCGTTTGGAAACCGCAAGAAGATCATGTTCAAGAATGGCTTCACGGTTATCAGCGGGCCCAACGGAAGCGGCAAGAGCAACATAGGAGACTCTCTCCTATTTGTCCTTGGAACAAGGTCATCAAAGACAGTAAGAGCCGACAGACTGGGTGATCTAGTCCACAAATCCTCCAATGAGAAAAAGAACAGGAATTACTGCAGCGTTACTGTTACGCTGGACAAGGATGACAATGATGCACCTGAAGACCAGAGAAAGATCGTTCTTAAAAGGGAACTGGTAGCTGATGCTGAAGGGTACAAGTCAAACTACTATCTCAACGGCGGAAGGGTCAGGCATACTGATGTTGCCAATCTCCTGGATTCGCTTCACATTTACCTGGACTCCTACAGTTTTGTTCTTCAGGGAGATATCAATAACATCGTGAAGATGACTGGATTCGAACGCAGAAAACTCCTGGAATCTATTTCAGGGATAGAAAGCTTTGATACCCAGATTGACAAGGCAAAAGTGGAAATTGACGCAATAAATGAAAACCTATCCCGGCTTGAAATCCTCACTGAGGAAACCAGAAAGAGGAGAGATCAGTTGGAGGTAGAAAAGAAAAGCGCTGAACACTATCTGGAATTAACTGACAGGCTGGCAAACCTGAGAAAGACCCTTCTCAACCTTGAAATTGAAGGGCTTGGACGTGAACAGAGATCTTACACAGACAATCTGGATAAGCTAGAACTTGAGATCACATCCATAAAGTCTTCAATAACAGAATTGGAGGGGAAACTTGAGGAGAAAAAGGCCAGAGAGGCCGAACTTAAGCATAAGCTGGAAGTTTCCGGAAACTCTCAACTCAATGAGATCAGGGAGCAGATCGACGGTAAGAGGGTAAGAATTGCAGAGCTGGGTGTAAGCATAGAAAACGCCAAGGATCGTGCGACAGAACTAAAGGAAGAGCTGGAACAGGGCATTGATGCAATCAAGAAGTCAAGAAAAAAAATTGAATGGCTGGAATCCAACAGGAATGAAAACGGCCAGACGCTGGATAAGATAAGGAAGGATATACAGGAAAAGGCAAATGAGCTGCGTATTCTCAAGGATAAATCCAGCAAGAGCAATACACAGATATTGGAAAGGCAGGAAAAAATCAGGGCGAAAGACCTGGAAATAAGGAACATAGGTTCAAAGATATCCGCCATCCAGGATTCAAAACAGATCAAGACATCAGAGAGGTCACAGATTATTTCCCAGCTTGGGAGCATAGAGGAAAGAAAGAAGGATCTTGAATTCAACATTAGAGACGCGCTGTGGAGACTCAAGGACATTGAAAAAGAAGTTGGGGGAAACAAGAGAAGCTACGAGGACCTCAATGTAAGATATTATAAGCTGAAGAACAGACTGGACGAACTTAGGAAACGCAAAGACCAGATACAACAGGAACTGAACAGGATAGGGAGAGAGCATGCCCAGCTCCAGGCAACAACCGCCACAAAGTCAGGAATCCAGAACAGGGCACTGACAACGGTGATGAATGCAAGAAACAGGAACAGCATTAGTGGAATCCACGGCACAATAAGGGAACTTATCAATTTTGACGATGAATTCAGGTCAGCGATAGAAGCCTCTGCAGGTTCAAGGCTGAACTCTGTTGTGGTTGAGGATGATGAGGTTGCAGAGGAGTGCCTGGAACTCCTGAAGGCCGAAAAATCAGGAAAACTTACATTTCTGCCAATTAACAAGGTGCTTCCAGGCAGACCCAGGGGAAAGGCAATTACAGTTCACCAATCTGAGGGCTCAAGAGGCTATGTATTTGAGAAAGTATCCTTTGATCAGAAATACCAGGGGATAATATGGTACGCTTTCCAGGACACTGTCATTGTCCAGGATGTAAAGACTGCAAGGAGATACATGGTTGGGGTACGGCTCGTTACCATGGATGGGGACATTTTCGAGGCAAGCGGAGCCATAACCGGTGGTTACATGGACAAGACCCGGTCTGCAGCCGATATTGAGCAAAAGATGGGAAAACTGTCCACAGAAATGAGGGGGCTTTCCCTCGAACTTGAGGCACTCGATTCTGAGATCAATGCATTGGAGTCTGAATTCGAGACAGTATCCCAGCAACTAAGGGAAACCTCTAGAGATGAGGGCTCAAGACAGACTGAACTCCAGCAGTACAGAAAGATTTCAGAAGAAGGCAAAGGGCAGATTGACCAGTTCAATGCAATCATAGAGAAACTCACGCAGGATCTTAAGACTTCAGAAGAAGAAATAAGGCATATCGAACGCGAAATAAAGGAACTGCAGGATAAATCAGAAGCCATTGACAGTGAAAAGAACAGGCTTTTCGAGGAGATAAGGGAACTCTCGCCGAAATATGCTGAACGGGAATCTGCGCTTGAGGAAAACATTTCAGGATTGAGGGAGAAAGAGACAGAATTCTCCTCGGAACTGAGCAGGATCAAGGCCGACATAGACAACCTCAATGAGAGAATTCAGGAACTGGAATCAAAGAATGGCGAAATAACTTCAGACATATCCAAGCTTCAGGAACAGAAGAAATCTTCAGAAATAGAATTGAAGGTGGAGAACGAGGAACTTTCTAAACTCCGGGCAGTGGAGGCAGAGATATCAGAAAAATCCAGGGAGATCGTGGAAGCGCTCAACAGCAATGAGAACGAGATGAGGAAGACAGAGGAGCGCATAGAGATCAACAATTCAAATATTTCAGCAAAAAGGGAAATTATACTCTCGCTGCAGATCAAGATTGAAAATATTGAGGCCAAGATTGGGGAGGTCAGGCTAGAGATGGATGCAGTTGGAGGCAAAATCCTGGAAGACAGGAAATCTTCACCGGAGATCAAGAGGGAAATTGAGGGATGCAACATTTCCATTGCAGAGCTTGGCCCTGTAAACCAGAGAGCCATCGAGGATTACGGAATCGTATCAAAGGACCTGGAGGCACTCATATCTGAAGTTAGGAACCTCAATTCCGAGAAGGCGGGCCTGGAAGCCCTCACAGCCAAACTAAACGATCTGAAAACACGCGCATTCATGGAGATGTACCATGCCATCAATGACAACATGAAGATCATCTACAGGGAGATTTCAGGAGGCGGAGAGGCGCTTCTCGAGATGTCAGATGAAAGTGATCCCCTTAATTCCGAAGTGCATATCAGAGCAAGGCCAAAAGGCACGAACTTCTCGAAGATCGAAGCCTTGAGCGGTGGGGAAAAGAGCCTCACAGCACTTTCTTTTATACTGGCCGTGCAGAGAATAAACCCATCTCCTATTTATTATCTTGACGAGGTGGACATGTTCCTTGATGGTTCCAACGCTGAGAGGGTGGGCAAGATGTTCAGGTCCAACTCCAACACATCCCAGGTGTTTGCTGTTTCATTGAGGAAGGCCATGCTAAAGTATGCAGACAATGTCATCGGGGTTACGAGCTTTGACCAGGAGAATACGGAGGTATTCGAGAAGTATGTGGGCAGTGACCAGGAGGCACTAACATGAACCAGGCAGAGGTAATGCAGAGCCTGGTTGTGCAGGGCACCCTCCTCGAGAGTGACACAAAGTACTATGTGGAACTCCTGAACCAGGATGTCTCCTCAGTGGAATACAAGGACCCGGTGGAAAGGACAGTAGCATCAGTATTCAAGATGTGCCTTGATGGTTCCATTGATCCATGGGACATTGATCTCAAAGCTTTTGCAAAAGTCTTATCAGAGATAGTGGATGAGAAATTCAGGGATTTTGGCGCGGCCGGATACCTCATATACCAGGCATGGAAGATACTCAATGTGAAGGCAGTAAATTCACTTCAGAAGAGGCTTGCATTTGAAAATGGGGAAGATAACGGGGAATTTCCTGATGAAACAGTGCAATTCTACGAACCCATTGAACTTTCAGTGAAGGAGCCTGTGAAGCATCAGGAGAAGCGAAAGGTTTTCCTGGTTGAGCTATTGGACGCAATGCGCGATGCTTACCGTGTTGCGCCCCACCATGGGCAGAAGAAGGAAATACTCAGTGTCGAGCACACCGAAACAACAATAGAGGAGATTGTTTCCGGCATGCATGCTGAGGAACCCGAGGAGGAAATTAACAGTGTTTACCAGACACTTCTGCAGCATGGAATCGAAGGCTTCCTGGAGGAGTTGTGGAACCTCTCCGACCTCAGCAGAGGCTCATTTTTCGTGTACTGCATGTTTCTGATGAGGGAGAAAAAAATCCGCCTTTCTCAGGAAGTCCCATATGGAGTAATCCGCATTGAAAAGCCGGAATAATCCTTCTTCGGATCAGGAATTCATAAGCGCTTCCGAAATCTCGAAGTACGTTTTCTGCAATGTTTCGTGGTACCTTGATAAAGCAGGTGCCCCAAGAAATCAAGGGGCAGGGGCAAGGATGCAGAGGGGCGTCCAGTCACATTCTTCCCTTAAGAAAAGGCACAGGATCACTCAAATAGCCACTTATGCTGTAATTCTGGTTGCCCTCGTGATATCCGGATATATTCTCGTTTCACTTTACTGAAATGTCTACTTTCTGGCTTGTCCTGCTTCTCCTGATTCTTCTCGTTCTTCTTTACGCTGGCGGAAAGCTGAGGAAAAAGGAAAAAAGCTATGCAATACCAAAGGGAAAGGAAGTGTATGAAGACCTCGAGACAAAAGGCAAAATATTGCGCTCTTACAGGTATGGGCTTTCAGGAAAGCCCGATATGATAAAGAGAAAAGGGAACATGCTCATTCCATATGAATATAAGACAACCGATGCGAACATCCCAAGGGATGGCCACATCTACCAGATGGTTGCTTACTTCATCATTCTTGCAGATCTCTACCCCCATCTGGAAATACCATACGGGGTGCTGAAATACAAGAATCAGGCGTTCAGGGTAGACAATATCCCGGAAAACAGGAACAGGCTTCTTAGAATAATGGATGAAATGCGTTCAACCCGCATGGAACCGGAAAGAAACCACAGTAATTCCGGCAGGTGCTTCAAGTGTTCATACAATGAAATATGCCAGCAAAAATTAATTAGTTCCAAACAATAGCAGAACCTCTATATGCCGCTACTGGAAGCCCTTTCAAGAAACATGGAGGAAGTTGTTACCCCTGAAGAAATCAAAGCTCTTAAGAGCACTGGCGTGAAGGCATATTTTGGCATAGAGCCGTCTGGGTTGCCCCACATTGCCACTGGTTTCCTCTGGGCAAAGAAAATGACTGAAGTCTATAACCAGGGCATTGAAACAATTGTATTTCTAGCTGACTGGCACGCGATGATAAATGACAAGCTTGACGGGGATCTTGAAAAGATAAGGCAGAGCGGTGAAACCATATTGAAGACCATGAAGGCATTCGGCCTGCCGGACGGAGTCAAGTTTGTATGGGCAAAGGATCTCGTTGCTGATTCTGATTACTGGAAGTTGCTCCTGCAGGTGGCCAAGAACTCGAACCTTTCAAGGATCACAAGGGCACTCCCAATTATGGGGAGAAGCGAAGAGGATGCCGAGAAGGATTTCAGCAAATTCATATACCCTCTTATGCAGGTAACTGACATATTCTACATGGATCTGGATATAGCCTTTGGGGGTATGGATCAAAGACATGCGCATATGCTTGCCAGAGACATCGCTGAAAAGATGGGAAAGAAAAAAGTGATTTCTATTCATGGGCCCTTGCTGGGCAGCCTCAAGGGATCCGGCAGAATGGACACTTTCAAGAAGATGTCCAAGAGTGATCCTGACTCAGCCATTTTTATATCGGATTCAAGGGAAGATGTAAATCGCAAACTCAAAGGCGCGTTCTGCCCAATAGGGCAGGTTGAAGGCAATCCGGTAATGGATTTGTTCAAGCATGTGGTTTTTCCTTACGCAGGCCATGATATCACTATACACCGCCCCCCAAACAAGGGCGGAGAGCTTCAGGTAGGGTCTTTCGAAGAACTTCAGATGAGGTTCCTCAAAAATGAGATACACCCCATGGACCTAAAAACAGCGGCGGCCGACTCGTTGAATGAAATGATTGAACCTGGCAGGGCAGTCTTCAGGTAAACGTTTCATTTCATTTTTTCAAGAACGACATTCTCACCATCAAAATAGTATCCCAGAATATCTTCCGGATTAATCCCGAGCCTTTCAGAGACTCTTCTTGGGAGTGTAATTCTCAGTGAACTGCCTCTTTTCGAAACGTGCGATACATCAAGCAAAATCTTAGTTTTTTCGGTCGTACAAAATGTATCCCCATTAAGGTATATAAACTAATTGTATCATTTTAAGTTGTTTGCAACAATTCTAATGATGAATTAATTCTTATAATTCCACTTGTGGTTATAATAGTAATTAGGTAAAATGTTCAATTTGGTAACTAGAAAAAAGAGTCAAGGCTCTTCTGAGATTGCTTTTGCTGCAGATCCTGCAGTGTTCCTATATAATTTTCTATCCTGTTGTGCGCAAAACCATGTTCGTCGCAGAGAAACTCTACTATCTTCGAAGTGTCGGGTTTCTGCATCTGGACATCTGTGTATTCATTGTATGGCGGATTCCGGAAAAGGTCTAGGATCTGTTCCAGGTTATCTATGTTTGCCTCTTTGGCCTTCAGTGCGCCGTAAATGTCACCATGTTTTCGTATGAGATTCAGGGCAGTCTTTGCACCAACTTTGTACAAACCCTGGTTGAAATCTGTGCCCACAAGTATCCCGATATGGATCAGCTGTTCATGTGTAATCTGAAGGTTCTCGAGATTCTCTCCCAGATCCATGTACTCTGGAACAACGTTAATGTACATGTTTCTCCCGGGCACCTTCCTCCTGCCGAAAAACGTGAAATTTCTGAAGACTCTCTTTGCGCCAAACATGAGGCAGTCATAGTCCTGGGACACAACGCCGTCCACTATACCATGTTTTGACATCATTGAAGCCTGCGCTTCTCCTTCTGAGGGTGCAACTAGATTGGGGACGCCCATGTAATCCAGAAGGGTGCGTGCCTCATTCACCATATCCCGTGTAAGGTGGCTGGTACGTGCAGAGAGTGACCTCACTCTTTCCTCATCTCCAGCAGCCCTGGCTTCCTCAAGTTCCAGCTTGGCTTTCTCCTTCATTAGAACTCTCGCCTCAATGGTTCTGTTCTTTAGCTCTGACGGTTTGCCGTCAAATACGTATACAGGCTTGATTCCCGCTTCAATCATGTTAATAGTCCTGTAGAAAATCCCGGAAAGGTGGGAAGTTACCCTGCCCATTGAATCCATAAGGGGAGTGCCGTCAGGTTGCCTGATGCTGCTCAAAAACTGGTAAAGTATGTTATAGCCGTCTATGCTGAGAGTCAGGCCACTCTGTTCCTTCAGGGAAGTCTGGTGCTTCACAAGTATTCCGGAAATATCTACTCCCATTTGTATCACTCACATGACAGGCCATACTCTGTGATCCTGAATTCTCTCGAGGTTCCTTCCTTAATTGACCTGTGCTTTACAACCACTAGCCTTCTCTTTCCGTCTTTGGTTTTCTCTACCCTGAAGATTGCTTTCATTACATGGTCTATTACATATCCCCCGAAGGGATGCAAATTTCCGGAGTCAGGGCTCTGATATATCTGGTTTGTCAGCAGCACGGGGACCCTGAACTTCAGTGCAGAAGCAGCCAGGCTGCTCAGTTCCTTCTGGAAACCTGCAGCGCGGCTTGCTGCATCGGCAGAGGCCTCAAGGCGGAAATATTCAGTAAATGAGTCAATGATGATGAGCCTGACTTTCCTTGTCTTCTCTAGAATCTTCGGTACCCTTAGAATTGCAAGATCCTGGTCTTCCAGGGACGACACCCTGTAAAGGATAAGGCCATCCGCCATAGAGCTGTCTCCACCAGAAATCTGTAGAAAACGCTCCACGGAAAAGCCCTCTGTATCAAGATAAAGAACCTGCCCCCCTTCCCTTATGGTGGAAATTGCAAACTGCATGCTGATGTTTGTCTTGCCAGCACCGCCCTCTCCGTATATTTCTGTAATAACCTCTGATTCAAGGCCGCCACCAGTGAGTTCATCCAGGCAGCTGATTCCAATGGGAATCTTACCGGGCAGAGAGGTCAGATCAACTTTCTCCATCTACCACTAAATTGACTGCATGTTATAAATAATACTATGCCGGTAGCGCCTTACTGCTTTTGAATCTGCTCCAGAACAAGCCTTAAATCATTTCCCTTCAGCGTTACTGTAGCATTTTTTGTCATGGAATGTTCATTAGGATTGAACGCGATCGAATATCCCGAATGCCTGAAGAGGGCCACATCCTGAAGTGTGTCTCCTACGCTGAATGTCTCCTCCTCTGAGACCCCTATGCGTTTTTGGAGGTCCCGAAGTATCAGGTCCTTTCTTTTGGGGTCCACCATCACGGTGCCATCTGGAATGATTTCGCCGTTTCCATTGGTTTTGATCTTGTTTGCATGTATTTCACCAAATTCTCCTATTTTTCCGATTCTTTCAGCAAGCCAGTATATTCCCCCAGAAATAATTGCAGTTTCAATCCCGCCTCTTCTCAGTGAGATCATTGTTTCGGTTATGCCGGCTCTTAAGGGGACCTTTCCAAGGATATCAATTATCAATTTTGAAGGAACGGTGCCCATTTTCTCAATCCAGAGCTCCACGTCGCTCCTGAGAAATTCCATGTAAGTCAGGTCCCCATTCCTGTATAGGGAAAGGTTATTCTGATTGTCCACGCCAAGCTCTCTGTGGACAAATTCCCAACTGCTTGGCGCCTGTGTAAGGACTCCGTCCATATCGAATACAGCCAGTTTGAATTTTGTTTTCCCCATTTCTGCCTAATATGACCTGGAGAAGGTACCATTACGGCCAGGTTTTCCACAGACTATGCAACTCTTCTCTTCCGAGTCGTCCGGAGAGATTCCTAGGGTCCCAAACTCGTAGCGCTCTTCTATTTTTTCAGCGCATTCTCGTTCTCCGCACCAGCCCGCGATGACAAAGCCTTCTGTCTTAGCAAGATCGTCTAGGTTGCATATGTGGTGCATATTCTCCCGGAAGTATTTATTCGCCTTGTCCGTGAGTGCATCCTTGATTCCCTGAAGGATAGTGCTGGTCCAGGCGGCAACATCTTCAATTGGGGCCTTTGTTTTTTTCCTGTCATGCCTTGAAACAAGTACAGCGGTGCCTGATGTGACTTCCCTCTCGCCTATCTCAATCCTCATGGGGACCCCCCTCATTTCCCAGTCGTTGTACTTGAACCCCGGTGTGTAGTTTTCCCTATCATCTGTTGTGCACCTGAAACCCTGGGAGAGAAGCTTTTGCTGAACCTCTTTTGCGAATGAATCTACGTCAACTTTCTTTGAAGGTATGGGTACTATGACCACCTGCGTTGGTGCTACGTCAGGGGGGAATATGAGCCCGTGGTCATCGCCATGTATCCCTATGACAGCAGCCAGCAGCCTTTCACTGAGTCCAAATGTGGTCTGGTTCGCATATTCGTGCCCCCCATCATCCTTGAGGTACTTTATATCATAAGTCTTTGAGAAATTGGTGCCATATTGATGTATTGTTCCAATCTGCAGGCTTCTTCCACCAGGCAAAAGAGTATCAAAGGCCAGGGTGTATTTTGCTCCCGGGAACTTATCCCAGTCAGGCCTCTGGTGGACTTCGAACGGCAGGCAGAGCCTGGAACTAATCTCGCCCCAAATGTCCATGTATTGGCGCATTTGGCGTTCAGAATCTTCATATGAGTCATGGGCGGTGTGAGCCTCGAAGAAATGAATCTCCCTTATCCTTATAAACGACCTGGTGTGCTTGGTTTCATATCTGTAAACATTTACAATCTGATACAAGCGTAAAGGAAGGTCAGCATGGGATCTCACCCAGAGTGAAAACATACCGTACATTGCGGCTTCGCTCGTTGGCCTGAGAGCCATCTCCACTTCCAGTGGCTCCATTCCTCCACGCGTTACCCAGAACACTTCTTTCTCGAATCCTTTTACATGCTCAAATTCTACGGAGAGCTGGTCTCTGGTGATGAGAACAGGAAACTGGACCTCCTGAAAATTCCTGGAATCAACGCTTTCCCGGATGGTCCTGTCTATATTCTGCATGGCTTTCAGGCCGTATGGCATCCAGACATTCATTCCCTTTATGGGGTAACGCTTGTCGCTGAGTCCGCTAATCTCTATGACTTCATTGTACCATTCGCTGAAATTGCTCTTCTTGTTCTCCATGTGCAGCGGATCAATGCCATCACTCTAAATAACCTTTTTAAACCTATTAAGGAGGCTTCTTTCCTTTAAATTGGACACTTGCAGGATCTTATTTTGGAAAGAGATTATATGGCTACTATGCGATACCAAGGCATGCCTGTAAAATTAAAGGAATTATCAGACGAGGAATTTATCAAGGAAGTAGTGAACAGGATTATCCCCATCGAATCAATTTCCCCAGCTTCTGGAGGCAAGGGAGAGCAAGCGAGGGTTGATGAACTCTGCAAAATCCTGGAAGAACTTGGCTATCCGAATTATAACAGGTATGATGTGAAGGACAAATCAGGGGCAGTCAGATCGAACGTCACCCTCCTCATAGGAAACTTGGACCAGACTTTCTGGATTGTACCCCACACCGATACCGTTCCTGTTGGAGACCCGTCACTCTGGACCAAACCTCCATTCAAACCCACCCTGGAAGGAGACAAGATATACGGCAGGGGGACATCAGATGACGGGCAGGCCATATGGCTATCCCTGCTTATTCTCAAGAACCTAGATGCTTCTAAGCTGAAGTATAACCTAGGTTTTGCCTTTGTTGCAGACGAGGAAGTGGGTAGTACATACGGAATCCAGCACCTTCTCGAAAAGAACATCTTCAGAAAAGATGATTTGATAATCGTACCGGATGCAGGAACCGCAGACGGCCTTCAGATTGAGATCGCTGAAAAAAGCATTATGTGGATTAAATTCAAAATAATGGGGAAGCAGTACCATGCGAGCATGCCTTTCATGGCGGTAAATGCCAACAGGGAAGCAATGAAATTTGTCCTGAAACTTGACGATGCTCTTCACAGGAAATACGATGCCACCAATGAAATCTTTTCACCTCCAGGCTCGACATTTGAACCAACAAAGCATGACAAGAATGTGGACAATGTGAACACTATTCCCGGTACCGAAGTGCAGTACCTTGACTGCAGGATTCTTCCCAAGTATGATCTCGATAATGTCGTGGATTTTGTTGATTCACAGATTAGGGAATTCCAGAGGGAGAGTAAAGCTACAATTACCTATGAGTTCGTGCAGCGTGAACAGGCACCACTACCCACAAGAATGGATGCACCAGTGGTGGTCGAATTGAAAAAGGCCATTAAGGAACTCAGGGGAGCTGAACCTTCGGCTGTTGGAATCGGCGGGGGAACTTGTGCGGCATTCTTCAGGAGGAAGGGCTTCAATGCAGTGGTATGGAGCACAACTGTTCCTGAAGTAGCACATCAGGCTGATGAATATGTGCACATCTCTCATGTACTGAAGGACAGGGATGTAATTCTGAAAATAGTCTATAAAAACTAAATAACGTCCTCATCAGTTTTGGACAGGTCTATAAGGCGGTTAACGCCATCTATTTCCTCTATTAATTCCCAAACCGGCTGAGGGACATCATCCTTCCAGTTTTCTCCGTTGAGGATTTTTTCCCTGATATGGGTTCCGGACCATGAATCTCTGTTCATGAGTTCCATGGAGTGCACATCGTATCCTTTCTCTCCAAATAGTCTCCTGACCAGGGGGTTGTTGGTGTACACTTTGTTGAACCTCGGGGTAAGTGATTCCACATGGGCAACCCACAGAGGATTAGAGTTAACATCTTCTATTGGAACAAGATAGAATTGGTAGATGCCCTCGGATTCAAGGCTAGAGGAAATCATTATGTGTCGTTCACCTGCAGTAAATGGGTCTTTAAGGGTATGGGAATACTGGGCGCTCCCAATACCTATGATGACTGAATCATTGTCTTTCAGAATCTGCTTGATCAGTTTTAGGTGGCCATAATGGAAAGGCTGGAACCTTCCAACTATGAATGCCCTGCTTCCATCCGGAATTTTAACCATTCATATCGCCTTTACCCATATCAGGACTTTGTCGCCGTCTATATCCCACTCTTTTGCATCATTCTTCTTTTCCTTGCTAAGACTTGCTGCCAGGGTCTCAGTTTTTATCCATTCGCCATACTCACTCAATACAGCATCGAGGGCACTATCTCCACTTACTGATAAATCTATCCTCTGATCGTACCGGAGGTCTAGCTCTTTTCTCATTACCTGTATTCTCCTCACTATTTCTCTCGCAAGGCCCTCATTCTGAAGTTTTGTGTCTATGGCAAGGTTCAGGAAGACTTCAACTGAAAGCTTAGTATCGCTGGCCGAAGCAAAACCTGTGTTTGGCATCTCCAATATTTCAAGGAATTCAGCCGGAAGGATTTCATTTTCCAGTTCTAATTTTCCATTGTTCTCCAGTTGAGTCACAAGAGCACCCTGATCACTTTCCACCTGGGCCTTTATTTTCTGGAGCTTTCCTTTCAGCACCGGAGCAGCTTTCTGAAGAATTAACCTCATTTTTCTTGTAACTGGCCTTTCATAATCCTCGATGAACCTTACGTCCTTGGAATTTAGTTCCGGGGATATGGCTGATAGTATCTCTTCTGAAAGTTTAGTACCGGATTTGACAAGTATCTCGGTAACAGGCTGCCTTCCTTTAATTGAATTCTCCTGCCTGAGCCTCCTGACAATTTCCATTATTGAGCCAGCAACGCTCATTTCATTCTGCAGTTCGGTGTTTATGAATTTCTCCTCAACAACCGGATATTTTTGAAGATGAACGCTTACTGCATCAGGCAGAAGTTTGAGGTACAGGTAATCAGCAAAGAATGGTGTGAGAGGAGCAAGCATAAGAAGAACCCTCTCTAAGGAATATCCTAGGGCAGCATAGGCATCCGCCTTTTCCTTATTGAAATCATCAGACCAGAATCTTCTCCTTGATAGCCTTAGATAGAAATTTGAAAGGTCGTCTATGAGTTCTGATATACTTCTAAGGGCAAGGTGCATGTTGAAAGAATCCATATACGAGGTGACTTGTTTGAGAACAGAATTGGTCTTCGACACTATCCACCTGTCAAGTAAATTATCGGAACCCGTGTATTCCTCGTAGTGGAAACCATCAAGATTTGCGTTTGAGGCAAAGAACGAATATATGTTCGCCAAAGTGCCGAAAATTTTTCTTGATGTCTCATTTATGAGCTTTTTGTCTATGGCTTTAGCTCTCCATGGTACACCAGTCAGGAAGAAAGCCCTCGCAGGATCTGGGCCATGTTCGTTGAGGAAGTCAAGCGCAAACACAGAGTTACCTTTGCTCTTGCTCATTTTCCTCCCCTGTTCATCCAGTATAAAATCTATGGAGAGCGCATTCTTATACGCATTCTGATCAAAAAGGAGTGAAGAAATTACGTGTAGGGTATAGAACCATCCTCTAGTTTGGTCTATCGCCTCTGTTATGAAGTTTATGGGAAAATTGCTGTCAAGATTCCCGGTATCAAACGGGTAGTGAAGAGCGGCATAAGTTGCGCTTCCCGAGTCAAACCAGGTATCAATCACATAAGGCTCACGCCTCATAGTTTTACTGCATTCCGGGCACTTGAATGTTATTTCATCTATATATGGCCTGTGCAGATCCTTTGGCTTTTTCCCAGAGAGCTTTTCAAGTTCTGAGACGCTTCCCACTGCAACCATATGGTCATTTTCGCATGTCCACACGGGCAGGGTTGTCCCCCAGTATCTGTTTCTGCTTAGGGACCAGTCCTTTGCTTCCGAGAGGAAATTCCCAAACCTTCCGTCCTTTAAATGTTCGGGAAGCCAGTTTATTTTTTGGTTGTTTTCCAGCAGTTTCTGCCTTATGGTGGAAACCCTTATGAACCAGGCCTGAAGTGGATAATAGATGAGCGCTGTCCCACACCTGTAGCAGAAAGGATATGAGTGGGTGATTTTCTCAGATTTCAGGAGCTTGTTCTCCTTCTTAAGCAGGATAGTTATGTCAAGGTCTGCATCCTTGAAGAATTTCCCGTTCCATGGAAGTTTATCATCATTGAATTTTCCGGATGCATTTATGGGATTGATCATCTCTACGCCGAATCTTTTGCCAACTTCGAAGTCCTCTGCGCCAAATGCGGGTGAAGTGTGGACTATTCCAGTACCTTCGTCCACATTTACATGGTCTCCGGAAACCACGAAAAGAGTGTTCTTGGGTGCTTTCAAGAAAGTTATCAACTGTTCATATCCCTTATTGAGAAGCTCCTTTCCTTTGAATTTCCTGACGACTCTGGCGTTTTCTCCAAAGATTCTCTTCGCTACAGCAGATGCAACATAGAAGAATTCATTTTCATGCTCTACCAAGGAATATTCTATATTCTCGTTAACTGCGAGGAACTGGTTAGATGGCAATGTCCACGGCGTGGTAGTCCAGGCAAGAAAGTATGTGTTTTCTTTTCCAATTTCCTTGAATTTTACATAAACCGAGGGGTCCTTGACATCATCATATCCCTGGGATACCTCATGTGAACTCAGCGATGTCTCACATCTAGGGCAGTATGGGACGATCTTGAAATCCCTTATGAGCAACCCCTGGTCAAAAAGGGTCTTTAGGGCCCACCATTCACTTTCTATGTATTCATTCCTCAGGGTAACGTAAGCCTTTTCGTGGTCGACCCAGAATCCAATCTTCTGGTCTGCCTCCATCCACTCATCTATGTACCGGAATATGCTTTCCCTGCAGTATTCATTGAACTTCGCTATGCCGAAGTCTTCTATTTCCTTCTTCGTCTTGAATCCGAAGTGTTTCTCAGCTTCTATTTCGACAGGAAGGCCATGGCAGTCCCACCCCCCAGTCCTTCTGTGTATGTCGTATCCTGCCATATAGTGGTATCTTAGGACTGAATCCTTCATGGTTCTGGTCATGGCATGACCTACATGGGGCCTTCCGTTCGCGGTTGGAGGGCCCTCCAGAAAAACAAATGGTTTATCGCCCAGTGAAGATGTCAGGGTTTTCTGAATAATTCCAGCCTCGTTCCAGTGGGTTCGCATCTCATCCCCTATGGCTTTCAGGCTCCTGTTTACCTGGATCTGTTCGTAGGCTGGTTTTTTCATGTTAAACAAATAACGAGAATTTAAAGTGATATATTGTTTTTAGTGTTGGCAGGGTAAAAAAAGGAGATTACAGTGCGTTTAATGACCCAGCTAAGGTCTTTGGGATTAAGACTGGGCCTGTTAATTCCGGCCATTTATCAAATTTCTTTATGTATTTCCTGATCAGTGTGTTCTCTTTCTTTATGAGCCAGGAAAAGTAATACCCGTAAAGGTCAGTGTTGTGTTTTCTCAATTCCCTGATTCCTATTCTCTCTGCGTCGAGCTTTCTTATCTCTTCCAGCATCCTAATTTCGTCCGTTTTAATCATTTGTTTTCAAATATGTAGTATTTTTCAACCTCAAAGCCCTTTCTGCTACCTTGAAAAATGAGTAAATGGTGCATTATACGGGCTCGTCTGACCATTGGCAGACAAATAAGGCCGATGAAATTAAAATTGATGCGAAATATTTTCACGCAAAGATATAACGAAAAATATTTATACGATGTATGTACATAATATGGTATGAAAAAACAGCGGTTTCACAAGTATAGGGAAGAGTTGAAAGATGAAGCCTTGAGATTGAGAAACAGGTTGAAGGAAGAGCTTAAAGAACCTGATGCCGAATCCAAAAAGGATGATAATATCGTCCCAAATTAATCTCTTTTATCCAATTATGAAAATGGCCTTTTGCTGAAGTGCTCATACCCTCTATTTGTGATGTCTGCCCAATTCTTTCCATTATAGATGATGTTCTTTCCTTCCCATACGTCTCCAATGAAGCTTACGCTGACACCCTCAGATTCCATTGCCTCCATGAAAGACTTATAATGCTGGTTATCCACCGTGAAGAGCAATTCATATTCCCCTCCAAAGCCGCACATAATTTCAGTTGCAGAAATTCCCGAAAGGTCTGATGCCTTCTTCACATTTCTGTCCGCTGGAAGTTCATCTTCCACTATCCTGAAACCTAGCCCATAATCCTCCTTCATCTGAGAAATACTTGAGAAGAGCCCATCAGAAAGATCCATCATGAACTTTCCGCCGTTCCTGCTTATTGCCTGCGCTTCCCTGATCCTGGGGTTAATATCAAGTATGAGGCCAGTAGCTCTGGACTTTTGATAACCATGCTTCTGGAAAAGATATCCAGAGGCCGCTCTTCCAAGGTTGTTAGTAATTCCGAGAATCTGTCCCTTTGAGATATCGGACCGCCTTCTCACAATGGATTTCTGTTGCCTTCCTAGCACCGTTCCGGAAATGACGGTTTCTCCCCCTTCCTTAGTGTCGCCACCAAGTATCTCCGCGTCAAACGCTTTAAGGGCATCATTGATGCCAGAAACAATTTCCCGGAAACTTGCCTCTTCCATCTCAGGGCTCAGGAGGTAAGAAACTAGCATTCCAATGGGTTGGCCCGCCATAGCTGCAATGTCGCTCAGGTTAATGTTTGCAGCAAACTTCCCTATCTGCCTTGGCTTTGCCCCTTTGGGTATATGGGTCGTTTCTCTGATGATGTCAGTGCTCAGAAGGAGAACGTCATCCCCAGCTTCAATGATAGCACAGTCGTCTTTCTGCTGGGAAAGTTTGAAATCTCTGAAGATGCCATGAATGAGGTTTCTTTCTCCAATATCTTTGAGTTTCACTGCAATCCATTATGTCGCTTACCGATATTTAAATTGGGGAGGTGAAGCTAATCCACCCCATTAGTAAAGTTAGGGTCAGAGGGTAGTACCTGAAGCAGCCTTTTAACCTTTAACAATATTTGGTTATGGATATGGAGAGAAGAGACCAGGTCGAGGCACTTTTCAAGGGACTTGTGGAAGGAAAACCATACACCAAAAAAATACCATTAAACAGGTTGAGCATCAGCGGGCTGTCTTTCAGCGCAGAGCAGGAAATCAAGAGGAAGCTGGGAGAAAAGGAAGACACTCTTAAGGACAAGCTTAACATGTTCAGGGGAACTGCACTGCATGCTCACATTCAGAATCTTGTGAAGGACCAGGGATATAGGGCGGAATACAGGCTGTACCATTCCATACCGCACACCTGGCATTACATGGGCTTTGACACTATTGATTTTGTCGGCGTGATAGACTTGCTTCATGATGAAAGAAACGAGGCCATTGAACTGAAAAGTTCCATGAATTCTGACAAGATCGAGGAATATCACAAGACACAACTTGCGTCCTACCTGAAGATGCTTCAGGAAAAGACTGGCAGGGAATACACGGGCCTGGTTGTTAAGTTTGGAGGCAGTGATGTTGTGGCAGAGGAAATTATGAGGGATGACGTGCCAAAATACTGGGATACAATTGTCAGAAGGGCAATAATGGTTGCAGACAAACTTGACCAGGAAATGGAAAGGCGGGATGTACTGGGTTCCACCTCCAGTAGCAATTCCGGCGGATTATACAAGTTTGAGGATTCAGAGCATGACTGAAGCCCTTGAAGTCCTGCTGAGCAATTTTTCAAAGTCAGGTTGAGACAGGTTCACTTTCTCAGCTGCCAGGGCAGCAAAGTAGGCAGTCTTGTCCACTGAATTGTAATATTCTTCAAGTTCTCCGAAATCCTGATTGAGCGAAGCATCGTAAATGAGCTGCAGGAGTTTCGGATCAGGTGAATCGTTGTGGATTCCCCGCTCTTTGTTGCCTCCGGTTGGATAGGAAACCACCTGGGTTCCAAAATCCTTTGACTCAAGGAGTATCCTGGCAAGGCTCCAGAGCCTTGGCAGCCTGTAAAGCCCCTTCTTCCACATGTGTTCAACCATGGTATTTTTCTGTATATTCATAGGGTTCACAGAAACATCCGTCGAATACTGTGCTGACTTTTGCACCGAATCTATCATGTCAGAAATAGAGTCCTCCTCCGACAAAAACAGGGGTTTGAATAGAAGATAAGTGCGAAGCTCATAGCCCATTCGTTTTACTGCTTCTGCGGACTTGACATACTTTGAAAATGTACTCCCTTTGTTGATGGAGTTTCTCATAATTTCATCGTTTGCGCTTTCAAGGCCTATGGCAATTCTCATGGGAATACCAAAATCCTTCAGGTACGAGATGTTGCTTTCTGTGATATATTCTGTTCTGGATTCTACCAGAAGTTTCTCCACCTTTCCGCTTATCTTCTGGAAGAAGTAGTCACGTGCATCCAGGGGAAATTCTTGCGGATCGAGGAAGCTTCCAGAAGTGAAGATCTTCAAGACCTTGACATCTTCAAGTGAATCTGCAACAATGTCAATTTGCCTCTTCAGGTTGATTGTTTTAATATCATTGGATACATCATTGAAGTAACCGCACATTGAGCAAGAGGAAAAGCGGTACCAGGAGCACCCGGTTGTCTTGAAAATAGCAACCATGGTAGTTTCAGGATACCCCCGGAGGCGGTCCTTCTCCTGCCAGGTTGAAACTGGGCGGTCTGGATCAGTTTTTCTTTGGCTAGTAGGCATCAATTCTTTTATTGAGGCAGCATATTCCCGGTTAATCATCATATTAAGCTTCCCTGATTTAGTAGTTCCTCATTCAAAATGCATTAGTAATATTTGAATAGAATAGGGTGTCCGTACTTTTTAGGGAAGTGAACCAGCTCAATCGCATACAGCCCACACTATCGTGAAGTCTTTATTTGCATCGGAGATTGCCTCCTGAATGTTAGCTTCAAGATTATCATCCATTTCTGAGTCCAAGAGTGTTTCCACCAGCAATAGGGCCGCTGAACTGGTCAAAGCTGGAAAAAGAGTTTATAACTTTGGCATAGGGGAACCGGATTTCACCACCCCCGAACACATAATAAAGGCAGGATATGAGGCATCATTGAATGGCAAGACTCACTACACATCCTCATATGGAATTGTGGAGTTGAGAGAGGCAGTGGCAAAGAAAATGGTTGAGGCGAACAATGTCAAGGCCACGTTCAAGAATGTTCTTGTCACCCCAACTAAATTTTCCCTGAACCTTGCAGTAATGTCTCTGATGAACCCGGGAGACGAGGCAATTATACCAGAACCATATTACCTCTCATATCCGGATATTGTAAGGCTCCACGGGGGAAAAGTCCTTACCTCACCTACAGACCCAAATTACTCCTTCGATTTTGATGAAATGGGAAAACTTGTCTCCCCCAGGACTAAAATGGTGATTTTCAGCAATCCAACCAATCCAACTGGAAAGGTATACTCCGAAAAGGAGCTGAGAAAACTCTGTGATTTTGTCCTTGAAAACAACCTGTACCTGTTGAGTGATGAAATCTATGAGGATTTGATATTCGAAGGCAAGATGTTCTCCCCGGCTTCTATCCCTGAAATGTTTAACAGAACTATCACTGCTGGCGGGTTCTCCAAGAGCTACGCCATGACAGGGTGGAGAATTGGCTATATGGTTGCTCCAGAGGAGATCATACAAGCTTCAAACAAAATCCAGCAACAAACTATTACATGTGCTCCAGCCATTTCCCAGTATGCTTCTCTTGCTGCAATCCAGGACAGAGATACACCAGTGAAATTCAAAGAGGTTTTCCGGAAAAGGAGAGATCTTGTATACCAGCTTATCTCGAAATCAGGTTATCTCGAGATGAGAAAACCTGAGGGAACTTTCTATGCATTTGTGAAATACAAAGGAAAAATAATCAGTGACCAATTCGCCGAGAGGCTTCTCAATGAAAAACTGGTTGTTGTCACGCCAGGCTCTGCTTTTGGTCAACAGGGTGAGTATCATTTCAGGCTCTCCTTTGCAACAGATGATGAAACCATTAAGGAAGGCATTAGCAGGATAAGCGAGTTTGCAGAATCCGTTTCCTGATCCTAAGAAGGGCTTTCTGTCTCATTCTCTTCTTCAGCAATCATCCATTCCCTGAAAATGTGATGGGCAGCAATTATGCATTCCAATGCCCAGGCAGATAAAGCTGCCACGAAGGCTGCGCAAGATATCAGATTGAATATTCCGTAAAACTGGAAGGATTTTGAAAGATAGTGAGTAGTAACTGAATACATTCCAAGGGGAAAGATAATGGCCCATTGAGAAACTCTGTACCGTATCGCCTTGAAATCGGATAGTGCCCGGAAATATCTGTAAAGCACTACAGGTAGCCACAAGGTTGCGTAAACCCCACCTGCAGGGAATAAGAAATTAAGAACCTGCTGCGTCAGTAAGCTGGAGAACGGAACTGGAACCATAAGCAGTTCCAGAGAAGCAAGTGATAGAATGGCTCCAGCTCCCATATTTATAAAGAACATGCCGCTGAACTCCATTTTATTCATCTGTTTAATGAGGTTGGCGCCTTCAATAAAATTAACCGAGGCATAAGAGAATAAACCTGCCAGTACGAGAGCAAAGATGAACATGTAAGTAATTACCGAAGGCGGGGCCACATTCTGATAGTAGACAGAAATGGAAATGGCAGAAGCTTCCAGTGCAACGGAAACGTTGAGCCAGTCTGAAGTGACAGTATCTCTTCTGAACTGGATTTTTCCTCGTATAAGGCTAACCAGCAATACCGCGGAAAACATAATCAGGAACCCAACCGATATTATGAACAGGATGTAATCTAACGGATGCAGATTTGTGATCATTAGCCTAGTTGAGATAACGTCTATGGCTGCAGAAATGGTGAAAAAACCGAAGAATCTCCTATTATCATGGAACTCAAGCTTGAATGCCCTGGTGTCTGTCAAAATCTTTAATGTGTAAAGGAAGAAGATAGACAAAAGCGAGGCAACTCCTATGTAGAAAAGGGCAGTGGAGATATCAGGCTCACCATGGATTAATGCACTTATAGAAATGATTCCGGTGGACATGGTAAAGGAAAATGATGTAACTGGAATTCTACTTGGCGAATGAATTAAACACTTTTCCATGAGGTGTGACCAATTGCTATTTCATGATACAAATAAGAGTTCCTAAGAACGTGTTTAATATCAAGGTGGCATGCGAGGACATGGAAGACCAGATCGACACCGTATCAAAGGAAGACGTGTTAGAACATCTGGAAGGAGGTACAGCAGCCGTCGTGGATGTCCTTGCTCGCCATTCTTATGAAGAACTTCACATAAAGGGGTCAATTTCTATCCCTTTTGACCTGGTTGAGGAAGGGAAGCTCGATGCTCTTAGAGATCAGAAGAATGTTATAACATACTGCAAGAATTATACTTGCCTCGCATCAAAACGCGCTGCCAGGATATTGAAGCAGATGGGATTCAACGCCTTCGCATATGAGGGTGGCATAGAGGAATGGGAAAAGTCAGGGCTGCCAGTGGAAGGCACCCAGGCTGGCAAAATCTGAAAAGATTATGGGAAATGGACTACAGAGCTGCATTTTCGCAGTTCACATGCAAACTTTATACATTAATAAGGCAATTGGGATTGGATGAGTTCCAGGATGCCAACCGTTGGCCGAGAGACGCTGAAAGCCATCGGTATAATCTCTCTTGGGATACTCGTGCTTGTAATCTTCCAGTATTTCCTGTATCCAAAGGTGGAAGCCTATTTTCCGATCCTGAAGAGCTACGACAGGTATATCAGGGATGCAATGGCAGCAGCGGTTATCTTTGGGTTTGCATATATCATACTGCGCGGAATCAGGCATACCATAGAGATCACTTCCCAGAGACGGGCCAAAAGGAACATCAGGGGCCTTTACACAATTCTCAGGGCAGTTGTATATGGAATTGCCATTGCATTATTCCTCGAATACATGGGGATAAGCCTGACGGGGGCGCTTATAGGAGGCACAGTAGGGGGCCTGATTCTGTCATTCGCTTTGCAGAATACTGTTTCCAGCTTGCTATCTGGACTGCTTCTTGCCAGTGCAGGCATTGTTAAGCCAAAGGATAAGGTATCTTACTTTTCGTGGCTGTTTGACAACCCCGTAATGGGCGAAGTTGTTGACGTCAAGCTGCTGACCGTCCAGATTAAAGACATAGACGGCTATGTTGTAGAACTTCCAAATACTGCCCTACTTTCACAGTCGGAATTCAAGATTCTGGGATATAATTCCAGCATAAGGGCAACTGTAACAGCTGCGGTCCCGGTGGATGCTCAGATACAGGGGATCATTGATATAGCCAGGGAACGCCTTGAAAAAAGCAAGAATGAATTGGGCCTGGAACATTTCCAGATGTATTTCTTCTCAAAGGCATTCAATTCAAACACCGTGAAAGTAATCATAGATTTCAGAAGAATGGAGGATTACAACTCAATATCACATTCGATCAACAGTACACTCGAAGAAGGCTACTGGGAAATGAAGAACCGGGCGCCACAGGGCAATAACATCATCCTCGGATTCCCGGTGGATGTCCCCATAAGGGAGATTATGAAGGATGGTGACAGTTTGCTTGAGCATAAATCTGGCGATGCTGGCTTGCTTGAATTCAGGAGCTTCTTCTTTACAAAAACTTACCTGACAAATAGCATCAAAGTCACATTTAAGCTTGATAAAGGGGCTTCATATGATGTTGTGGCCGATGCCATAAACTCATCATACGAGGAAGCTTACATGAACCTAAAAAATGAAAAGAGCGAAAGCCAGTAACTGCCTTTTTGTAAAATAATACTAAAGGCAGACTACTTTTGATAAGTTGCCTTGCTTATCAAGACTTTTGAAACTGGCCTGTCCCCGCGGTCTCTCTTGACTTTGCTTATTTTGTCTGCGACATCCATGCCTTCTACAACTTTCCCGAAGACAGGGTGTTTAGAGTCAAGATAATGGTTATCAACCACATTGATGAAAAACTGTGAGCCGCCTGTATTTGGTCCGGCATTGGCCATTGAAATGGTTCCTCTGGAGTTGCGGTTGTTTTTTGTGAATTCATCCTTTATGTTATAACCTGGTCCGCCCATTCCTGTTCCAGTGGGATCGCCTCCCTGTATCATGAAATCAGGTATTACTCGATGGAATATCACTCCGTTGTAGAAGCCCTGTTCAACTAACTTTCTAAAATTGCCTGCCGTAATGGGCATTTCCTTTTCAAAGAGCTCAATCTTGATATTCCCCATGTTTGTTTCAAATATAACATGCGACATTTTGATCAGGCATTAATCGTTTCAGGGTATCTAAATTCTGGTTTTTCCTGACAAAAATATGGCGTTTGCTGATCAGTCAACAAACACCGGGTTCTTTTCCCTTACAAAATTCCCTGTCTGGAGGTCATGTACAGCTTCGTTAATCTGTTCCCTGGAGTTCATTACAATCGGCCCGTGCCACCATATGGGCTCGTTAAGAGGCTTACCTGAAAGCAGAATGAATCTCAGTGGTGAATCTTCGGTGCGAACCCTTACATAATCTCCTTCCTGTGAGAACACTAAGGCCTGTCCGGGCACGTAAAAATTACTATCGCTTGAGCCAAACTGCCCCCTTCCGCCCACTACATAAAGCATAGAAGTATATCCTGCCTTTACAGGATACACGAATTCGGATTCTTCTTTCAGTGTTACATCAAGATACGTGGGATCGACCCCGTACAAACCATCGAATGGTCCAAGATCGTTGCCGAAGGAACCTGAAATTATCTTCACTCTTGCTCCGCCATCGGATTCCACTACCGGAACACCGTTCCCCTTTATGTCTCGGTATGTTGGCATGGTCATCTTATGCTTTGCAGGCAAATTGATCCATAGCTGGAAACCAGAAACGTTAGTTGGCAGCCCTACGGCCTTGAGGAGTTCATCAGGGTCAGTTTCGTCCAGAGGCTTTGGCATCTCCTGATGGAAAATTCCGCTTCCCGCAGTCATCCACTGGAGGTCGTTAGTTCGGATTACTCCTTTATTTCCTTCGCTGTCCTCATGAAAAACCTTCCCTGATAGCAAGTACGTGACGGTCTCAATTCCCCTATGGGGGTGCCAGGGGAATCCCCTAATGTAATCCTCAATCTTCGATGAACCAAAGTGGTCCAGCATCAGGAAAGGATCAGTGATCTGGGCAGACAAGTGCCCGCCAAGTATCCTGTTAAGTTTTACACCTGCTCCATCGTAAGTTTCCTGCCCAGTAAAGACATGCTTGATCTGTTTCTCGTGATTCATTTTTTCACCATTTTTCATGGATTAGAGGAATTATTCCTCAATACATCCTCTATAGCAATCCGGCAAGGAATTTATTCCATGCCTTGATTATCAGTTTACCATGTTAAGTAGATATACTTTTTACATTTATATCCTTTAAGAGGAATGAGGGATATCAGATAACCAGCAGGTAAGTACCAAAATATGATTAAGCACGCAGAGCTTGATAAATGCCCGATAGTTTCAGCAATAAGGGAAATAGGCAGTGAATGGAATTTAATAATCATAAGGTACCTGATGACGAGAAGCATGGGCTTCAATGAGCTTCTTAGAGTAGCTAAGGGAATAAGCTCCAAGACACTTTCAAACAACCTAAAGACACTTGTCAACAGAGGGATAATTAAGAGGGAGGTAGTAGCCACCCAATCAATCAATGTTTCCTACTCCCTCACTGAGAAAGGCATGGCTTTGAAGGAAGTCATCGATCTCTTAGGGAAGTGGGGAAATGAGTGGGCCAGTGGACCTGAAAAGAGTGACCAGAAGCCATAGTTTCATGATAATTGTTTACTGCTCTGTTTTTTCTTTTCCAATAAGCTATAAGATAATCAGTGCTTCAGCTTTTCCAGTGTAATTCTTCCCATATCTTCCTGGTAGAATATGATTATGTCATCCTCACTTGAGAGGTTCAACTGTGCTGCAACTTTCTTCGGGAGTGTAATCCTGTATGATGTTCCCCTTGAAGAAATATGGGTTACATCCAGTATCTTTCGACCGTTTTCCTGTACCATTAAGACATTAAATGATAGTAATTATAATTAACGAGACACTAATATATAAGGAATGCCCATTTATAATGCACTGGCAATGCTGTAGGTTTATTTTAACAAATCCTTTAAAGTGGCTCATTAATGAGTACATTTGAAATTAGTCCGGATATTTTATTTTAAACAATGTGCGGAAAGCCAACATATCGTGATCATTTTGAATGTAAACACACAATTTTTATCAGGGAAAATACTGCGCAGCTGTCCAGAAAGATATATGTAGCCAATTTCTCCAGTCCTTCAAATAATGAAATCTAATTAATTATGTTCTTCAATACATTTTAGTGCGACTATTCCATAAGTATAAGTTCAACTTTGTTTTCTATCCCGTAGATGGGAAACCTGCATCCAAGAATCTTCCTGCGTTCCCTTGAGGATCAGCTGAGGAAGGTTAAAGCCCAGTACAATGAGGCAAAATTGGAGCCAAAATACTTTGAATTATCCCCCAATGAGCTACTCAAGAACTCATCTATGTGGTTTCTAAGCGTCGTCCAGAATACCGTGCTTGAATCTGAAGGAATAACATTCCCTGCGCAAGAATTTATCGTGGATGAATCTCTTTCCCGCCAGAAAAATCCCCCTTATGGTTTGCAGTATCCATCTCTGGTCTGGTTTATGTGCAACCTTGGTGCTGAAAGGCTGGGATATCTCTTCGGAGCTGATTTCTCAAACAGGCTTGATGATATCAGGAAGGAATACAAGATTAATGGAGGAGAATTTGATGTTTAGTCACGAGGTTCTTGATAGCTGCACTGTAATAATAATAGAGAAACTAATGCCAAGGAAGCTGAACCTTGCAGATTCCAATTCAATTGTCAAAGACGGATTCATGTTCATCTCAAGGGACAGTGGGGGACTGAAGACATACATGAACCTTGGTTTTGAACCGACCCAGGCTGAAAAAGATGCCCTCCACAATTTTCTGGCATCATGGGGTGGAGGAGAAAAGTCCAGCGTGCACAATACAATCCTGGAAATGGAATTCCCTGAGTTTGTAATTCCATTTTATGAACGGATCAATGCAATACCCGGGTGTCGCGTCGATCCAAACTTATTCCACAGCAAGGGAGATATTTATGTAAACGTTGAATACAACAAATCAGTTGCTAAGGAAGTCAATGATATTATAACTGAATTTTTGATAAAAGATCACCTGTTTTCAAAACGTTTCATTTACTCCGGGCCACAAGGCAAAGGCTTACCATACCTTCTCCAGTTATTTTCCAGAAACGGCAACAGCCTTGGAGATTTCCTGGTAGTCAAAACAGCCTGGAGGTACGATTCAGAGCAGATCAAGAGACAGAATGAAGGAATTGTGCAGAATCTCGGCAAGTATGTTCCCAAGGAGTTTTCAGAAGGTCAGATCCAGAAACTGATTTTCAAGACCGAGGTACCTGCCATTAAAGGTAGTGCCAGGAGTGAGATTGTGAGCATGGATGACAATTTAGTGGAATTCCAGATAAAATCGAAATTTTTCACAGATTTTTCAAATGAAGTCATAAAGCGATATACCGGGCCAATTTTTCTGCAGTTGGAAATTACCCTTGAAAAGCAGATATCATACTACATAGTTGAAAAGAGCCTCCAAATACAATTTCTAAAAGGAATAACGGAAAACTGGAAAAAGCCTGCCAGGGCTGACCACGTCAATCTCATTGAGGAAGTGGTTAGCCTTGATGAGGCGACGTAGCAAATAATCCATAATTCTCGCTCATTTGCCATTCAAAATTGAAAAAGAAATTCCGTTTCACGGAAGATTTCAGGATGCTAACCATTCTTCCGCAGGATTTGTAAGGTACGCCCTGGCCGGGATTTGAACCCGAGTCACGAGCTCGACAGGCTCGTATGATAGGCCGCTACACTACCAGGGCTTTACCGTTGATTACACAGTTTTATTAAAAGTATTAGGTGATATGGCAGGTCTTTAAGCACTTTGTCCTTTATTTCGTGGCGTAAATGAAAGCATTAGAGGCAATCAGTTTCCTATTGCCTGTTGGCCTGTATGTCCTTGAGGTATCCAAAGTCCACTAGACCGAATTCCTCAGTTACCCCATACACCCTGAACTTGCTGGAATCTGTGTGTCTAAGAACAGGTGTAAAGTGTTCTTCACTTAGTAGGCTCTGCGCAACATCTGTCCCGGAGGAGAAGAAGCTCATTGCTGGAGTAATGAGGATCTTTGATTCTTCATTGAACACAAACGCAGGAATCTTGAACATTCCCCCGACCCTGTCCCTGAGAACAAGTGAGGGATGCTCGTGGCCCAGAATTGTAATTTTCCTGAATTTATGGTCCCGATCCCCATGGTAGATATAATACCGGTCATCCTCAAACGTTTCTGTGATCTCTATGTTTTTTCTCTTCAGGATAGTGATAAGGTAATTGTCATGGTTCCCTCTTATAAAATGGAGTTTCAACTGCTTCTCATAGCGGGATATGAAATGCATGATATCATCCCATTCCTGAGGAAGGTTCTTAGAGAATTCGTGCTTGAAGTCACCGTTAATTATGAGCCTATCTGGGTTGTACCTTTCAATGATCCGGTCAACCATGCCTTCGACATGTTCCCTCTGTAGTTTTGGAAGGAAGAGGCCATGCAGGTTCATTTCTTCCTCAAAGCCAAGATGCAGGTCGGAAACAACTGCGGTTGATATGTCCCTCAGGTAGAGGCAGTGGAGTTCTGTTATGAACACATCATCCAAGACCTGAATTTCTTTCAACATCCCTGTAGGGGCAAATGAAAATTAAGGTTAGCGATTTTCAGTATGCTTGGGTATTAGATTTGCATTGGATGTAATGCACAGGGTGAAGGCAAATCAGAAAAAAGTTAAGAAAGCCAAACTCCTATTCACTAAAGGTGTGATAAATATTGATCCTTGCAGATGGCCGAAGCTCTGTGGAAATAATGGAAAAAGGCGCATATGTAAAGTCCCTTGTTCTGGATGGCCTTGAAATTCTGAAACCCAGTGAGGACGGAGTGCAGACACATGGTGGAATGGCGATTATGCTTCCTTATGCTGGAAGGGTCAGGAACGCAATGTATGTATGGGAAGGCAAGCAGTACTTGCTACCAAAGAACAGCGGCGAGCACAGCATCCATGGCTTAACGAGAGAGCTCAACTGGTCTGCTGAGAGGGCGGGTGAGAATAGAGGAATTTTTACTATCAGGCTCTCAACTTCAAATTATCCTACAGAACTGTTCCTGAAATTGGAATTTGAAATTAATTCCAGTTCATTCTCCATACATATAGAAGCTGAGAACAAGGGCAGCGTCAATGCCCCCTTCATGGCAGGAATGCATCCCTATTTCAGGTTCAAGGATTCCTGGGCCATTGATTCAAAACAGAACCTCCTTCGGCTCAACTTTGAATCAAGTTTTTTTCCTGATGGCACAATAACAGCCATAAAGCCCAAGACCCTCAGTTCCAAGGGCGGTCTGCCATTTGACAATACATATATCACAAACAGCACCCCAGTGCTTTTTGCAGGGGACAGGCGAATAATCCTAGAGAATAACAACATGCCATATCTGGTGTTGTACAATGGGCAATTCGCCGGCAAGGAGTCTATTGCAGCAGAGCCCATGAGTGCCGCCCCGGATGCATTTAACAATGGAATTGGCCTCGTATCTATTCCACCAGGGGAAAAATTTCGCTGTTCCGCAAAATTCCGTTTATCAAGCGCTCCGTAAATTGAAAATACAAAGGATCACATCATGTAATATGAAGTATGTAAAAGCTTCAACCCTGTATAATAATGGGAAGATCCTGAAGGATGTTTACATAGGTTTTGAGAAAGACATAGTTGAATTAAGTACGAATAAGCCAAAGGGGGAAATCATTTCCGAGGGTTTCGTGACTCCTGCATTCATAGACGCACATGCACATATTGGCATGGCTAGGGCAGGAGAACCTTCAGGAGAGGATGAGGCAAATGAACACATGGATCCTATATATCCACTTGTGAATGCCCTTCACAGCGTATACATGGACGATACTGCCTTCAGGGAATCTGTGGAGAGCAATGTACTTTACACTGTAGTGCTGCCAGGCAGCGGAAACCCCATTGGCGGGAAAGCAGTGTTACTTAGGACGTTTGCATCAAACATCAAAGATGCTTATGTCCAGGATATAGGTATAAAAACTGCGCTTGGTTACAACCCCCGAAGCACCAAGGAATGGGAAGGCAAGCGCCCATCAACAAGGATGGGAGCAATAGCACTTCTGAGGGAGCGCTTTATAAAAGCGCGGAAACTTCTCTCAATGATAGAAGCCGGGAAGAAAGTGCAAGATGAGATCGAGCCTCTGGATGAGGTTTTTATGAGAATCCTAAAGGGGGAAGAGAGGCTTATGACACATCTTCACAGGGAAGATGATGCCTATGTCCTTATGAGCTTAATTGACGAATTCGGTTTCAAGGCTATAATAAACCATGGAATGGACTTCTACAGGCCAGAAGTTCTGAGGGAAATGAAGGCGAGAGGCATTCCTCTGATATATGGCCCGCTTGATTCCCACCCGTACAAGGTTGAGCTGAAGCATGAAAGCTGGAGAAACTGCAAGCTCATTATGGATTCTGGAGTGAAGTTCTGCATGATGTCTGATCACCCAGTAATTTTGCAGAGAAACTTGTTCCTCACAATGAGGCACTTCCTAAAGTTTGGAATGACCAGGGAAGAGGCCGTTGCAAAACTCACCAGAGAACCTGCTGAAATTCTGGGAATAAACAACCTTGGAACCATTGAAAAGGGAAAACTTGCTTCATTTACCGTTTGGGATAAGGATCCATTTGAGCTAGATTCCCAACCCAGGCTCATAGTTGCAGAGGGTAACACTCTGAACCCTTAGGAGGCGTGGCCTTTTAAGACCGGAGAAGTATGACATCCTTAACACCAATAGAAGCCAGGTATGAAGAATTGGTTAGAGACAATGTTTCAGGCTCTAGTGATTTGGCTGTTAAATTATGCAGGTTCTTTGAGGAGTTCTCCACATCAGATCAACAAAAACTGAAGACTATCGCAAAGAGCATCTACGCATATTTCACTGGAATGGGGCTTGTAAGAAACACTCTACTCGAGCTCCTCACCGCTCTTGAAAATGATGAAGATATTGCAGTTAAATGCCAGGAAATCCAGTTAAGGATGAATAGCCAGAGTTCAACTGCACTTGAACAAATCAGCCCCCTATTCAGTAGGAGGATAAGCGTGGCCACAATCAGCAGAAGTTCCCAGGTTTCTTCGGCACTAGTGAAGTATTCAGACAGGATCCGCGAAGTATACGTTCTGGAGAGCAGGCCTATGCTTGAGGGCTTTTATTTTCACCTGGAATTGCTGAAGAAAGGCCTCAGGTCAATACTGCTCACAGATGCCTCGATGGGAGAAGCCTGCAGAATGGCAGATTTATGCCTGGTAGGTTGTGATTCCCTGCTTGGCGATGGCACCTTGATACACAAGGCCGGCACTCTCCCACTCTTTTCCACAATGCACTATTTTTCGAAGTGCAACTATGCCATTGGCCTAGGAATGAAGGAAGAACGGAATTGGACAATGGACACCTATCCTGAATTTAGAGAACATCCATGCAATGAACTTGGATTGGAGGATGGCAGTTGCTGGAACCGGTATTTTGAGAAGGTACCGTACGACCTTATAGATGGAGTCTGCACAGAAACTGGAATAAGGAAGTATAATACAAAGTAATCCCGGCTTCAAAATCTTATATGCACAAGCTTTAGCAAACTTAGGTGCATCCTCCCATACATATGCAGGAAATTCCTCATGGGGTTGACTGGGCGCCACTCTTTTATGTAGGTATTAGGGCGAATTTTTCGCATTAACTGTGATAAGTTTTAAGTATAGAGCTAAGGTATAGATTTTACTCTATAGTGTGGTGCAAATGAAAAAGGTCATACTCAAAGATGACAAGGCAGTTTCTCCAATCATAGCGACAATTTTGCTCGTAGCAATTACCGTAGTGCTCGCTGCCACTCTTTATACTATATTGGGCGGCTATACTACTTTCCTTGGAATTTCAACACCGCAGGCTTCAATTCAAGTCAACGAGGTGGCCAACAATCCGCCTGTCTACCAGATGTATGTCGTGCAGTACGGTGGCAACATTAGCCTTTCTGAGGTGCAGATGGTGATCACAACTACAAATAATAGCGTGTATTATGACTTGCTGTCGGCAGATCAGCCCAGCGCTTCAAATGTTGGAGGGTTATGGAATATATCTGTTAAAGGTCCGCAATACTTTGGTGTTTCCACAGTAGCACTGATTTCAGGCATACCTAACGTTCATGGAGACCAGAACATCAGCCAGGTAAGGATAGTGGATCTCAAGACCCAGGGAACAATCGCCACATTTACCATGAACCAGCAAATATAATTTTCAATTAAATTTAAATTTTAATAATAACTCAATTCTTGATTAGTTCCTTGAGTTCCTCAATGTTTTCCACAGGCGGAAAGCAGTTATTATCTATGCAGACGAGTATTTTTCTGTGCGCATCTCCTGCAGAAGAAGCTTCTCCCAATAACTCAGCCAAACTCTTATTGTCATCGTTAAGAAACACAGTTTCAGCAAATGGTTCATACTTCTGCTGCATGTAATCCAAGGCTTTCCTGGAAAGTGGATGTTTCTCACCAATCTTCACCAGATAATTTGAATTTAAGGAGTACATGATTCCTATACCCATGAAACAGTGGTACATGGCTCCCCTCTGAATATCCGATGAAAATGCATCTGCAACTGAATCTGCTGCTTCCTTCATCCTGAGGTCAGAGAGAATTGTCCCTATTCTCAGAAGGTTCAGCATCTGGACTGAGTTTCCGGATGGTATAGCTCCATCATGTCCCTCTTTCATCCTCACCGGCAGGACTTCTCCGTCAGAAGGTGATCCGAAATAACCTCCCTCTTTCTCGTCCTTGAATAGCAAATCTGCCGTCTCTGAGAGTTTCCTGGCCACCTCGATGTATTTTGCATCCATTGTGCTTTCGAACAGTTCTATGAGGCCGAATGCAAGAAAGGCGTAGTCATCCAGATATCCGTTGATGGCGCTTTCCCCGTCCCTGTACCTGTGCAACAAGCGCCCATCACTGTACATCTTGTCGAGAAGGAAACCAGCAGCCTTCTTCGCCGAGGCAAGGAATGCCTCTTCTCCAAATGCTTTATGTGCTTTGGACAGAGCAGCAACCATCAGGCCATTATTATCGGCGAGTATTTTGTCGTCAAGATGGGGACGTGTCCTTCCTGCTCTGTACTGAAACAGTTTCTCCCGGCTTCTGTCCAGCAATTGCTTTAAGTCCTCGACAGGCAACCCTAACCTGCCTGCCTCACTTTCAATGCTACGGTTCAGGAAAAGTATATTTTTGCCAGTGCTCCTTCCGGTTGCCTCCTCAATATAGTTTCCGGTAAGTTCGCAATTATACACCGACATGAAGATATCAGCTTCCTCTTTCCCAAGAAGCTGGAGTATCTCTGTACCCCTCCACGTGTAGAACTTTCCTTCCTCGTTTTCACTGTCTGCGTCGATTGCGCTATAGAACCCACCCTCCGGAGAAGTCATTTCCCTCTCCATGAAGGATGCAATTTCGTAAACCACATCCCTGAAAAGCTTTTCACCTGTAACTTGATATGCTTCAGTATAGGCCATCATCTGAAGTGCCTGATCGTAGAGCATTTTCTCGAAATGGGGAAGGAACCATCCGGCATCGGTCGAATATCTGTGAAACCCGAATCCAAGGTGGTCATATATGCCCCCCATTCTCATTGAAACAAGGGTCTTCTTAACCATTTCAAGGAGTTCTGTGTCTCCGGATTTTCTGTACGCCCTCAGGAGAAACATAAGATTTTGTGGAGAAGGAAACTTGGGGGCATTACCGAAACCGCCATATTCCCTGTCATAGCTCTGCTTTAGCTGTGAAATCATGGCATCTATGGTTTCCCGGCTCACAGATTTTCCCTTTCTGCTTTGAGTAACTCTCCTCAGGTCATTCAGGACTTCTTCTGCCCTCCTCTCTACTTCCTCCCTGCCCTGCGTCCAGAGCTCCTTAAGTTGCCTGGTGAGGTCAATGATTCCCACCATCCCCCTCCTGCTTTCCCTGGGTATATATGTTAAGGCAAACACCGGGACCTTATCCGGTGTCATGATAATGTTTAACGGCCACCCTCCGGTGCCTGTCATCATTTGGCTTACGGTCATATATGCGCTGTCAATGTCAGGCCTTTCTTCCCTGTCAACCTTGATGCATACAAAAAGGTCGTTCAACTCCCTTGCCACGTACTCATTTTCAAAACTTTCCTTCTCCATGACATGGCACCAGTGGCAGGTGGAATATCCAATGCTCAGGAAAACAAGCTTGTTCTCTTCCTTGGCCCTCCTGAAAGCTTCCTCAGACCATGGATACCAGTCCACTGGATTATGTGCATGCTGAAGCAGATAGGGACTTTTCTCATTAATGAGCCTGTTTGTATGTTCATTGTCAACCATGATTTACACCGCAATATTGGGTTTCCAGTTTATGGAAAAGTCATGATCCCCTTATAATCATTATTGAACCAAAGCTGAAATGCCAGAATTCTCCAGATATTAGCGGCAGCATTAAGGTAATTTAAATATCAGTTCTTTAATATGTATATGTGGGCATAGCCATTCTCGTCAGGCATGGTGAAAGTGAGACAAACGTAAGGAACATAATATCTGCAGATTACACCGGCTATCCACTTACACAGGAAGGGAGAAACCAGGCAAGGAAAGCAGCTCTGGAACTTTCCCCCATAAGAGTGAATTTCATCGCAACAAGCCCTGTGCAGAGAGCCAGGGAAACTGCCGGAATCATAGCTTCAACTATCGGGATATCTGAATTCGTGGAACCGCGCATTGTTGAATCGGGCATGGGCAGGTTCAACAACACCCCTCTACACCAAATTCCTAAGCTCAGCAGGAAGGAACTTGGCATGGAAACCTGGGAATCACACCAGAAGAGGTTCCGGGAAGTATTCAGCGAAGTTGAAGGAAACTGGATTTTGGTTAGCCATGAATTTCCAATCAGGGCTGCCATTTCAATGTATCTTGGACTTGATGAACTGGAAAGCTATGGCCTGAAAATAAGGAATGCAACTATTTCCGTGATCGACATTGAAAAGGAAGAGGTTCTATGCATTGGCTCCAAATTTCTTTCCTATAGGGTAAAAACGGTCCTGAATGCGAATCATGATGCAATTTTCGGAGCCCAGAAGTGAACTTTTTGAAAAGGACAAATTTTTAGCAATGCCTCAATATATACCAGCATAAATGTTGGCTTATGATACTCTATCCAGGAAGGAAAAAAATCTGGAGTTTGACCCCGGTACCGTCGTTAAGGTATTCGTGTGCGGTCCAACTGTCCAGGACACTTTCCACTTAGGCCATGCAAGAACCTATACTTTTTTTGACTCAGTAGTGAAATACCTCAGGGTCAAAGGTTACAGTGTATTCTATCTCCAGAATATCACGGACATAGACGACAAGATCATCAAAAGGGCAAATGAGGAGAATGTCCCTTATGATGTCATTTCAAAACGATATTCGGAAGAGTATATGGATATCATGAAGACTCTGAAGATAGACAGCGTCAACTTTTATGCAAAAGCTACCAGCCACATATCTGAGATTGTACAGCAGATCAGGATCCTCATTGATAAAGGCCTTGCATATGAAACATCTGACGGGGTTTATTTCAGTGTTGCAAAGTTCCCCGACTATGGAAAACTCTCGGGCCAGGATCCGGAGTCTCTCAGAGCCGGTGCCAGGGTGGAATCTACTGAAGAGAAACATGATCCGAGGGATTTTGTCATATGGAAAAAGATGAAACCGGGTGAACCTTACTGGGAATCTCCCTGGGGCAGAGGGAGGCCGGGATGGCACATTGAAGATACGGCTATTACTGAGAAGTACTTCGGGACTACATACGACATCCATGGTGGTGGGACAGACCTGATTTTCCCTCATCATGAGGCAGAGATCGCCCTTGAAAGATCCATCAGTGGGCAGCCATTTCTGGCCAGATACTGGCTACACAGTGCAATGCTCAATGTGAACGAGGAAAAAATGTCCAAGTCCCTGAAAAACTACATCACCATCAGGAGCGTCCTGAAGGATTACCTACCTGAAGAACTTAGGTATGCGCTCCTCAATGTCCAGTTCAGGACCACTGTTAGCTTTTCCCCTGAGTTGATGACTGAAGCCAGGGCAAATATTAGCACAATAAATACAATATACAGGAAACTTAAGCTTAAGAACATTTCAAGCAGGAAATTAAATGAAAACCCTGCAATAGCAAAACTTTCTGAAAGAATGGATAGCAATTTTGATTTTCGGCTACTTTTCAGGGATTTCAGAT
>JAKAUW010000070.1 GCA_021817455.1 Thermoplasmata archaeon
ACGGTTCTTCCAGTGACACCGGAGAGAGATCAAAGGTTTCGCACCTTTCGGCAACGGCGGTAAGGATATCGCCATATCTGGTGCTCAATGGATGCACAGCTATCTTCTGTCCGGGGGAAAGCTTTTTTACAATTCTCTCCAGTCTGTCATCCATTGAATCTTAATCATCAATGAGGAAATTTAAGGTTTATGGAAACCAAAAATTCAGATCCTGGGCATTATTAAATTATAATTCAGACAAAATTCCATACATCCTGCGTGTATGGCAGAAGATTTCTCACGGCGACCTTGTTCTCTGTCTTTCTTGCCACATCAAATATTATAGAATAGTATTCATAGATGCTGGCAGTGGGAAGAAACACGGTGACATGCAACCTTTCACCGGCTGGCTTGATGAAGAATCTGGTTCTCATTATGTGCTGTTGGTTGGCTAGGTCCCTGACCATGGTAAGAAATGAGTTTTTCATTTCCATACTGTAGATGCCATCTTCAGGTGAAATTGGTGCGAGACCTTCTACGGTGCCCTGTATTGGATTCTGGGAATAGAGAACCGTGGAGAAGCCACCGTTGTTTTCCAGAGTGTTTGAAGCCTCTGCCATGACTTCATCCGAAAGTACACTCCTGATCGATTTCTCATCTCCGTTCATGGGTAGTTCATACGTTATAAGTGAAATCGGGTACTCACTGTTGATCATATTCATAATATTTGTTATTCCCGGACTTGGCCCAAGCCAGTCCACTCTTGAATTCATGCCGTCCGCAGTATATTCTGAAAGCAATGAGGAGACAGCATCAGCCTGACTGCTGTGAAATCTTGCATATATGTTGATGTAGCCTCCACTCATGTCAGACCTGTTTACAATGAATGATGAAAGATGCATCAACCTGTTAATGACAGCCAGATCACTCACGTTGTTGATCCTTGTGTCCACAACGAAAGAATCCTCTTTCTCAATCGCATGGAATCTGCTGAGCAGCATGTCTATCTTTGCACTTCTTGAATCCCGTGAAAAGTATGTAGACATCCATGCCTCACCGTTTTTTCCATATATAAAAACGGGCAACTTGGTACGCATGTCAGCTATGGCGCTGAAAAATTCCGTGCTCTGCCTGACCCTGAGCACGAGTCTCATGTCCAATTTTCTATCTATATCCTTTACCAGCATTACGGTTAACAAAAGTTGAATGGTTGAAAAACTTTTCTGCTGTCCACCGGGTGATGAAATCCACAAAATGACATCTACTACTTAAAGGTAATCTGCGTGCAATCTACACGGTGGAAAAGGACTAATAATTGTGAGTGAACACTTTCCGTGGATAAACCCGCAATAGCATACATCAAACAACTCAGGGAAGGACAGGCCAATAAGGTATATCCCTACAGCATGGATTTTGGCAATTCATTCAATGTCATTCGTTTTCCATGTCCTGGACGCAGATCCGATCCGCCCATTGAATTCAGAGAGCCTTTTAAGGCTCAATTTCTTTCTTATTCTGGAACAGTCATCAAGGTGAGAACCAGAAAATATCAATGCCTCCTGATGGATTTTGATTTTATCAGGGAGGTAAAGCCTGCTAATTAACAGCGAAATAAGAAATGAATAAATTTAGATTACCATATCAATTATTTCGGATATTTGTGGAATTAGCTCACCTTATTATATTTGCAAAAAAAGTGTGTGGAGAAGATACCACAATTCACTGGTCACCATAAATCTGGTAATACCAGGATTTCCGTACCTTCCCTGTCAGGTCTATATACACATGCTTCGGATTCGTGAATTCTTCCAGTGAAAATATTGAGGTGGAGGCGCCAAATCCTGACCTCTTAATTGGCGACCAAGGCATCTCGGAAGGGATAGGGGCATGATCATTGACCCACACAGTTCCGAATCTGAGGTCACGTGACGCCATCATTGCAGTCCTGACGTCCCTTGTCCATACTGACGATGCGAGGCCGTATATTACATTGTTTGCACGCCTGATAACCTCTTCGTAAGTGGAGAATTTAAGAACGCTCAGTACAGGGCCGAATATTTCCTCCTGCACAATTCTCGCATTATCATCCTCAACAGCAGCAAGTGTGGGAGTGAGAAAATATCCCTTCCTGCCTTTTGTTTCACCGGCAAGAAGGACCTGCCCCTCCTTCTGGGCCACTTCGATGTAAGATTTCACCTTATTGAACTGATCCTTTGATACAAGAGGGCCCATGTCAGTCTTCATGTCTCCAGGATCACCAACCCTTACCTTTGAAAGCTTCTCCTTCAGGAGTTTTACAAATCTGTCGTAGACCTTTTCCTGAACATAGAATCTGGTGGCTGCCCCGCAGTCCTGCCCGGTGTTCATGAGTGATCCCACAACTGCGCCCTCAGTGGCAGCATCAATATCCGCATCGTCAAATACAATGAACGGTGCCTTACCACCCAGCTCCAGTGAAAGTTTCTTCACGGTTGAAGAGGCCTGACTGGATATCCTTGTCCCCACCTCCGTCGAACCGGTAAAGGCGATCATGTCCACCTTCTGACTTCTTGCAAGTGCTTCGCCTACTGTTCCACCCGGCCCGGTTACGAGGTTAAATGCACCTTTAGGGATGCCTATGCTGTCAAGCATCCGGGTCAGCTTTATTGCAGTAAGTGGAGTTATTGATGCGGGTTTCACTACAACTGTATTTCCCATGAGAAGGGGAGGTATTGCTCGCCACCCAACCATCATCAGCGGATAATTCCATGGGACGATTACGCCAACAACACCCACTGGTTCGCGTCTGAGTATGCTTGTGCCGTCAGCGATGTATTCGTTAGCTGAAATGCCAGTCTCAACTCTTGATGCCCCGGCAAAGAATTTCAGGTTATCAATTGTAGCCCCGATATCATAATCTGCAACCTGCTTTGTCGGCTTCCCCGTATTTAATGTTTCAAGCCTGCTGAACTCAGACTTGTTTTCCTCAACCATCCTGGCCAGTTTCAGAATTACTTCAGCACGCTCACCTGGTGACATACGGGGCCATGGGCCATTGTCAAAAGCTTCTCTCGCCGCATCTATGGCATTCTCCACATCTTCAACCCCACCCAGTGGGACATTCGCTATTACCTCTTCTGTTGCCGGATTGGTGACCTCATAGGTTTTTCCACTTGCAGCATTTAACCATTGCCCATTGATATACATCTTTTCTTTCTGCACATTTTCCATTTTTTTCACCCATTAGTGTACAAACTAATACCAACATGAGCTCAGCTTAAAAATAATTTACTATTTTGAAAGTGTAAAAGCAATATCGTATAAACCAAAAATTACTTCAGGTTAAAAAAGATCATTCCAGTGAATCTTCCCAGTCTTCACTATACCTGCGTCTTTTCCTGTGCCTTCCAGCCGGCATCCGATCACTGCCTGTGGCACCGTTTTCCTCCATCCTGTAAAGAAGACCTGCATCGCCAAGTGTTTTCCCTATTTTCTCGAAATCACTGGCATCGGTTACGCCAAGAACATTGTCGGAAATTTCGAATGTATTTATCTTTGAGAACGCCCTGCCAGACATGGCCTTCCTCATGAGGAAATTATCCCGGAAGACAAGAATACCGGCACATCTCCTGACTGTAACTTCTCCCGAATGTGAACCTATATCCCTCACTGTCCGGGACACATTCTCGGGAATGGCATGAGCAGACTTCTCGGCAAGAAGTGCAAGAAACTCATTCAGGTCACCAAGGTTGTTTGCGTAGAATCTAAGACTCATCTCAGTCATTCTGAAAACCATCCCTGTGGATGCAGATATGAGCTCGCAACCATAAACCATGTTCTTGATCAACTGAAAATCCTCAAGTGGAGATACAATGACTTCGAAATTTGACTGCACAACCGGTCTTGTAATATTTTTGGCCATATAATTCTTTAATTTCCTGGAATCAACGCCTGCTGATAGGCCGACATTATCCTCGGGTGCCGCCATAACGACTTCTGTGCCATCTTTGCTTTCCTCATGTAAGATCTTGATGACCCCCAGACCGGCCAGGTGCTTCACAGCAGAGTTCAGCATCTTACCGTCTGCCATATCGAGTACCCTTTTTCTTATGTCGCCTCCAATGTCACCGCGACCTTTCCAGTAGTAAATTTGAGATATATCCTCCAGGAATTTCTGGCGGAATGTACTGCTGTTCTCAGGGTTCCATTTAATAAGCGTTTTTATATCCGGGATGCTGTATGCTGTAGCGCTTGATTTAAGAAAATTGTACAGGAAACTTTCCACTTGCGCAAGATTCCTTTCACTGCTTTCAGATCTGAACATTGTCCTGCTCAATGCATCTGAAATATATTTGCGGTTAATTCTTTCAAT
>JAKAUW010000001.1 GCA_021817455.1 Thermoplasmata archaeon
GTATGCAGACTTAATGCCTTTTTCATGTGGCCTTCCCGGGTGCCAGTGCTCTTCTCCAAGTATGACAGGGTCCCTACCCGAAGCCCTAAAATTTCCAGTGAATTTTTCAAGGCGTTTTGCGTAAGGCGTCTGGTCTGAATACCTGTCGAAATAGAAGAACGTGCTCTTCTTTGAGAGGTCCTCGTATTTCTCCATAATTTCAGAATACTCCAGTATTCTCTTATAAGCCCTGAAAAGGTAGGGGTGACTTCTGGCCTTGGATTCAACATACTGCCACAGGGTCTGCTGAAATATTCTCTCTCTTATCTCCTGAAGTTCATTGAATATGGCAGCCAGGTTATGCAGTGAAAGTGCTTTTTTTCTTTCATCCGCAGCCATGCCCTTTATTTCTTTTACAGAGTACTTTCCGTATAGAGGACTCCACCTTGGAAGAGTGGAAATTCTGCTTAACTCCCTGGAGCCGTCAGAAAAAAGCATCCTGTCATCCCTTGCATATTTCACGTAAGAAGCGGAGTCAAATATGTCAACGCCCAATAAAACGGCCATTGACAGGAACATTGGATGTCCGCCACCAAAGAGATGAATGGGCTTGGAAAAGCTGGCATTTAACTTAGAATTTATGATGATGTCCACGAGGGTGTCATACCTGTAATTTTCAAGCAGTGGCACAACTCCACCAATTGGAAGGTAACCGGCCTGAGAAGAACTCATGAGTTCCGCAGATCTTCTTCTGAGGTCGTTGTAAACAGAGCCCTGGATTGGTCCTGCAAGGATGGTGTCTTCCACGCCCTGTGGAATTTCATTCATTCTGGCATAAGTTTCATTTACTGCGTATTCAGCCTTTTCATGAGAAAAATCAGGTTCTGAAAATATATCAAGAATTGTTGAAATATCGCTTCCAATCTTCCTCTGGAATTCCACAATCTCCAGGTTGGTGTATTCAACATCTGAATATACATGGCTCTGGAAAGTTCCGGAATCAGTCATTATTGGGCCATTGAACCCAATGAGGGAATGGACACCGTTATTTTCAGCTTTTTCCCTGAGCTTCTCATTCCTCCTGATAATGTAGCTGTTTGTTATGAATGCCTGAGCACCCACTGAAACCATCTCATCGATTCCCAGAGTGGGTATATTGGGATTGATTACCGGAAGAATTGTCGGTGTTTCAATAAACCCATGTGGGGTTTTGAATTTTGCAGTCCTGGCAAGCCCATCCTTGCCGGTTATTTCGAAATTTATGTCTGGCAATAAGTGAACATAAGCTCACTCGGTGTAATAATAGTTCCCGGATTCACGCTGGGTCTTGTCCAGCCTGCTGTCTGACTTGTTAATCCTTGGCCTTCTTGTCAGTGCATCTCTCCTGAATGTTACGCCAGCATCCTTGAGGAACAGGTTCATCCCTTCTCTCATTGAAATGGGACCATGAGATACTCCATCTTTCCCCGGTACACCGCTGAACACTATGAGTGCATCCGAGATGAGGTCTATAAAGTACACATCGTGGTCTATGACGAAAGCGCTCTTCTTGTTATTCTCCATGACCCTCTTTATGATCCTGGCGGCTGACATTCTGTATGCGCTGTCGAGATGGGCGGAAGGTTCATCCAGGATGTAAAGGTCAGAATCCATGGAAAGAGTTAGGGCGATGGACACCCTCTGTAGTTCTCCCCCTGACAAGTCCTGTACATTCTGTTCATAGAGGTCCTCGATTTCTAGAGGCTGGATAATCTCATTCTTGACGAGCCCGGATTGCATCCGCTCACTGAGCGCCTGGGCAAGAAGAGAAAACACATTGCCGTCAAAATCAGTTGAAATATATTGCGGTTTATATGAGATCCTCAATGTCCTTGAGAGTGATCCTGCATCTGGTTCTGTAACGCCTGCAAGCATCTTTGCAAAACTCGATTTGCCAAGGGCATTCTTTCCAAGCACGCCAATGACTTCCCCCGTCCTGATGAGGCCGCCGTTGATCTTGAGCTTGAAATCACCAAGTGTTTTTTCCATGTCAGTCCACGAGGCAATTTCTATGCCGGTTGAAACTCTCCTGTCAGATTTCTCATGGAAATCTATGGAGTAATTCCTTATCCTGACATTCTCTTCCCTGAGATATCCTTCCAGGAAGGAATTGATGGCCTTGTTACTGGTCCTCTGCTCACTTATGATACCATATGTGCCGGTCTGGCCATATACCACGTGCACGGTGTCTGCCATCCAGTCCATGAGGGCCAGGTCGTGCTCCACCACCATTACAGTCTTCTCCTTGGCCAGTTTCTGTATGATTCCTGCAACACGAATCCTTTCAGCTACATCTAGATAGGACGACATTTCATCAAAAAGATAGATATCTGCGTCCTTAAGCAGGGTGGCACCTATGGCGAACCTCTGAAGCTCTCCGCCGGAGCAGCTTTTCACATCCTTGTTAAGGGATGCCTCCAGGTTAAGCATGGACACAACCTCATCCACTTTTCCTTGAGAGTCGCCTTTCTTCAGCACTTCTCCTATAGTTCCCGATACAACTTTCGGTATCAGGTCAACATTCTGGTCCTTTAGAACAGCCTTCATTTTCCCGTTGTAAAGGCCGCTGAAGTAGTCTCCCATGACGGATGTTGCGTACTTATCCAAGACTGATTTTCTTGAAGCAGGTTCATCATACTTTCCAAAGTTTGGTACAAGGATGCCGGCCAATATCTTGAGGGTGGTGCTCTTTCCCATCCCATTCTGTCCCAACAAGGCTGTGACCTTCCCTCTCGACAGTTCCGGAAGGGAGTACAGCCTGAATGAATTAAGAGCGTATTGGTGTGTAAGGTCATGATTAAGCTCATCCGGTACAGTGACAATTTTTATTGCGCCGAATGGGCACCTGTGCACGCAAATACCACAACCAATGCATAAGGGTTCATTTATGACTGCCTGGGAATCGGGCTCAGGGAAAACGATGGTTGGGATGCCGCTTCTTACTGGAGGGCAGTAATACTGGCATTCATGGTTGCATTTCTTGGGATGGCATTTGTCATGGTCGAGAATTGCAATATGCATGGGATCACCTAATTCATCTTCCAGTACTCGTCAGGGATCTCTTCATAAATCTCGTATGCCTCAGCTTTTTCCACACTTGTTTCAACAGTTTTGAGCTTTGAAAGCTCAATTATCCTGTTTACATTGAGTATCCAGTAGTGGATCCTCCATTCCCTGCCGTCGTAGAGGGTTGTTTCCTCACGTTCTGTCTGCAGGACTCCAATGTCTTCCATTGTGTAAAAGGCATCGCGGTCTTCTGGTTCAAGCATGTTGTCAATAACCCTGTCATTGTAACCAAAAAAATTAATGAGATGTTCTGCTGCTTCAAAAGCTTCTTCCTGGCTCATACTTCTATTCTGGAGGCTCAACCCCTTGCTGATTGCAAGCGACAACTCTCCAATATTGGTGAAATTTCTGCCAAGTTCAGAATCTTTAATTGGTGTTTCTTCGTGCGTTTTCATATTTTTCAACTGTTGAATGTGTGTATATGAAGACTGATAAGTGTAAATTTCCTAATAAGTTTATCTCAGTGGTATACAATAGACAATTTGTCAGCTATTTCAGGTATTTTTGGAGAAGTGTCAATATAACTATTATGTTCTCAATATATTGGTTTTTATTTCCTGATTGCTTTCCATCACAACTTATTATATTTAAAGCCAGGTAGCATTACTGATCAGTTTTAAATGATGGATCTAGCCTTTCCTGCCAGAAAAAAATACTGCAGCGCCAGAGGGTTAGCAAAGTTATCCAGCTTACTTGAGGTTTATTCGGCCAGTAGCATACAGACCCCATATCTAAGGTTTCTTGGGCAGGTTCCATTTGAAGGCAGAACCATGAACCATTACCTCGTGGAATGGTCCAGGTATGCGGTGGAGGATCTGTTATCGATGATAGAATTGCCGGAGCCTGTTGCAAACAATTTACGATTGTTGCCAGAAGGAATCAGGCATAATCAGACAAGGATAATGGCAGTTGCAAACGCAACACCGGATTCATTTTATCCGGGTTCCAGGATTGATTCAGAATCTGGCGCACTTCAGAACCTTATAGACGCATCTCCTGATATCATTGATGTTGGAGGGGAAAGCACTAGGCCGGGGAGCACTGGCATAAGCACAGAAGAGGAAATCAAAAGAATCAGGCCGGTTATCGACCATATTGCCAAAAATTCAAGCATTGAAATTTCCCTTGATACGAGGCATCCTGAAGTGCTCGAGGAATTTGCAGGCAAGATCTCTTATATAAATGATATAAGCGCTTTCAAGGACAGGAAAATGATCGACCTTGCATTAGATCATGGGCTGAAATGCATAACCATGCATATGAGGGGCGAACCCCGGAACATGCAATCCATGACTAGGTACACGGATGTCCTGCCAGAGGTTCTTTCCTTTCTGGTCCACAGTGCAGAAAACCTGAGAGAAGCTGGAATAGGGCCAAAGGATATATTCATAGATCCGGGAATTGGATTCGCAAAGGACTTCACGGGGAATTTGGAACTTGTTAGGGATGCGGGAAGCCTTATGATCGGATATGGGACTCTTTTCGGCACCTCAAGAAAGAGTTTCCTGGGAAGAATAACTGGAAATGAGACTGAGGGAAGGTTGCCTGCAACCCTTGCGACATCAGCCTATCTTGCAGCTGAGGGGATAGACATACTCAGGGTGCATGATCCAAAAGAAAATTCAGATGTGGTAAAGGTAATAAGAAAAATTTTGGAAACAGGCGACTAGGCGTTTGGATGTAGCCTGCAGTCCCTGCACAAGCCTTTTATGAGGAGGTTTGCCTCTGAAACTTCAAAGCCTGTCGTTTCCACCGAAGAGATAAGGCTGTCTCCGTCTACATCTACATCAGATATTTTTCCACAGTTTGCACAGATGAAGTTACCATGGAACTCAGTGTTGGTTTCAAACCAGGTTGTGCCATTTATTTCAAATGACTTTATAGTTCCAGCCGAATGAAGTGCCTTGAGAATATTGTAAACAGTTGCGAGGGTAATGGTGGGTTCTTTTCCCTTCACATTGTTGAAAATCTCATCGGCAGTGAAATGGCCGGGGGTGTTATCCATGACATAATCGATAATGCAAAGTCTCTGAGGTGTTATCTTGAAGTTTGATTTCTTAAGAGAGTCGATATAATACTCTTTTTCCATATTTATGATAATTAATAATTAGTAATTAAGGCTTATAGATCGGTAGTTTAGTTAGGGGTTTAAATGTAACCTATGCATCCTCACGGCTCTATATTATTTTCAAATGATATGATGACAGCAACTCTTCTCTTTACATCTGAGATTATATCATCAATCTTCATCTTGAGTCTGTAAATGTGTTTTGTCCGACCCTTTCCAATGATGTACTTCACTTCCATGCGTTGAAGGTAGCCCTCTTTCATGAGGAACTTCAATCCTTCAGAAGCTCGGGAATTGCTAATGCCAAGTGTAAGCGTTATGTCAGCCAGACTCAGATCAGGCTTCTGCTCCAAAAGTGCAAGAATTTTAGCCCTATTCTTGCTAAAACCTGCCTTCCGAAGTTTTTCATAAACCTGTACTGATCTGTCGTAGTTCAATTTAAAAAAATATACGCATTATAATATTTAAATCCTTTGCTGAAGCAGAAAATTTGCAACAAATCTAGTTTTAGATCCTGTATGAAGTTGTCGGACCTATCTTGATTCCGGCATGAGAATTAATACCAAACCGCAATCTACCACATAATGACCTTTGAGAGACTTAGGGGCTTCAGGGATCTGTACCCTGAGGACGCGGAGCCAAAATTCTTCATGTTAAGAACTGCAGACCAGGTTGCCTCATCCTTCGGCTTTCAGAGAATAGAGATGCCAAGCCTTGAATCTCTTGAATTATACAGGCTTAAGTCCGGAGATGAACTAGTGTCACAGACATTTTCATTTGTGGACAAGGGCGGAAGGGAAGTTACCATGATCCCAGAAGCTACACCATCAGTGGTGAGAATGCTCACTTCCCGGAAAGATCTCCCCAAACCTGTAAAATGGTACTGTTATCCTAAATTGTGGAGGTACGAGGAACCACAGTCAGGCCGGCTCAGGGAGCATATACAGTTCAACGCAGACATATTCGGCCCAAACACTCCCGATGCAGATGCTGAAATAATAGGGCTTGCAGCAACAATACTCGACAGGATTGGGCTCGGGGGCCAATTTTCTGTCAGAATCAATGACAGGAGACTGATGGAAGCATTGCTCAAAGCGATGGGGGCACTTGACGCTATTTCCACTTTCGCTATTATCGACAAGTTCAAGAAAATATCCAGGGAGGAATTTTCGTCTCAGCTTGCAAAGAGCGGTTTTCCTGTGAATCGGATATCTGACCTGGTGCTCCTGATGGAAAATCCTGGCAATCCCGCTAAACTACGAGAAACCATAGAGAAAGTAACTGAAATTGACGAGAATCTTGGGGATATAATTGGAAGGATCGAAGAGACTCTGTCTCTTGCCAGGGTTTACACCCCCTCGGACCTTGTGATTGATTTCTCAGTTGTCAGAGGGCTCTCTTACTATACTGGAATAGTGTTTGAGGTTTTTGACATTAAGGGAGAATTCAGATCTATCCTCGGCGGGGGTAGGTATGACAACCTTTCCAAGCTCATGTCTGACCAGGACATACCTGCAGTGGGTTTTGGAATGGGTGATGTAGTTCTAGAAATGCTAGCCAGGAGACAGGATCTATGGAAAGTGCCAACAAGGCCAATGCGTTTTTCAGTATGTGTCGCATCAGACAAAGCCCGTGGGTACTCTCTTGATTTATCAAAAAGATTGAGGGATGCAGGTTACATCGCCAACGTAGACATTTCCAGAAGGAGCCTTTCTGCACAGTTGAAGAATGCTTCAATTCAGGGATATGAGTATGCCATTCTCATTGGTGACCGGGAGCTTGAGAACTCTGAAGTTACAATTAGGGATCTTTCCACAGGCCAGCAGGAAAGCATTCCAAGGCCATCACTCATGTCGAAATTGAGCAGCCTGGAGAAAAAGTAATTTGTTACACATGTTTAGAAAACAACATGCGGGCGATATATAGCTGAGCCTGGATTAAAAAAATATTTTTCGATTCCCATGATAATAAATGATTTTCTCAAATAAATGTTGAAAAAATTAGCCTGCAAAACCTGAAAAGATTTATAAATAATTTAAAGCTTAAAGCTACAGGGTGAAACTATGTCTGTTGCATTTGTCTTGGTGAGTACAGTACCCGGGAAGGAACACGAAGTTTACAACAAAATTTCGAAGGTGAATTATGTTGTGGAAATACACCCTTTGTTCGGGGAATACGATCTCATCGTAAAGATAGACGCAAAGGACTATAGCGAACTCGGTAAAATTGTCATAGAACAAATCAGAACCATTGACGGGGTTATCGATACCAAAACCCTGACAGGAATAAAACTTTGAGGTGCATAGCTTAATGAGTGTTGTATTTACTCCATGGAATTGGACAGTCTTTTCGTTTGTGATATTATCCCTGCTGGCTCTATCCCTGTTTGTGCTTGGGATCCTAACAGCCTATTTCGGCAGTGGAAAAAGCAGGGCAGTGGGCGTTGTGCTTCTCGTGCTTGGTGTAGTTGTGGGTGTTGTAGTGGTTCTCGTAACACACTATGTTATGCCAAGCGTCAATCTGCTGAACAACGTGATTCTTGGAACAATATTTTACGTTGTTGCTGCCGCGATTGGGGCTGTACTCGGGTTGCTCATATTCCTTGGCGCAATAATGAAGACCTGATTCCACTTTCTTTATTTTCTTTTAAATATCTATAAAGCAAGGTTTTTGACTACCATTTCCCCCGCAAGGTGAAAAGGAACTTTAATTTCAAAGGTGTGCCGCATTGAATGTCATCGAATTTCCTTCCAGGAGCCATAATTTTCGACTTTGACGGAACCATGGTTGACAGTGAAACTGCAACTTTGGGACTTGCAATACCCATCATCTCAAGGCATCTCGGCAGTAATGTACACGAGATTGAGCTGGAAGTTTTGAAGGGAAGGGTTTGGAAAGAAGAATTCCAGTTTGATTTCGGGATTCTAGTTATGACGTTTACAGTGAAATTGCCTCAACCTGGGAAGTGGCAGATCCAGATATCTGGCCGTACAATGGCATATCTGGAATGCTCTTGCATCTCTTTGACAGACAGGTTCCCATGGCCATAGCATCATCAAAGGAAGGCCGCCTGGTCAGGGGAACTCTCTCAAAGCTTGGCTGGGGATCATATTTCGAGGCAGTAGTGGGCCAGGAAGACACAGACAGGCACAAGTCTGGCCCACATCTGCTATAGATGGTTTCGTATATATTAGGGATAAAACCTCAAAACTGCATATACATCGGGGATCAACCATGGGATATACAGGCCTCAAAGGCGGCCAGTATGACTTCTGGCGCTGCATTATGGGGTGAGGGCAGATTTGAAGTATTGGCTGCAGAGAGCCCAGATTTTGTGTTCCATCAGCCAATAGACGTAGTTACCCAGTTTTTTGGGTTATAATTTGCGACATTTGATATTAGGACCACAATTAACTGCTTTTCCCATCACCTATTCAATCTATAAGATATTAAATCACATTGCGATGTAAGGCAGTTCCCATGGTAAAAGTGGAAAAATTTATCCAGGACGCAAAAGCCGAAATAGTAAACAACCTTCATGGAAAAGGGATTTTAGCCTGCTCTGGGGGGCAGGACAGCACTTTGCTCGCAGTGATCTCCAACATGGCTGCCGGAGATCGCATACTTACTGTATTCATTGATACGGGCCTTGTAAGGGAAGATGAAGTAGCCAGAGTAGAGAAACTGTTCAAATCATATTCCCTTAAATACAGGATTATCGACGCATCTGACCGATTCTTTCAGGCGCTTGCAGGTGTAACTGATCCAGAAACTAAGAGAAAGATCATAGGGAAAACATTTATCGAGGCATTTGAAGAAGTTGCAAAGGAATATGGGGCGGAGACACTTCTACAGGGAACGATTGCCCCAGACTGGATTGAAAGCGGCGGTTCTGTCCGGGATGTTATAAAGAGCCACCACAATGTGGGAGGGCTCCCGGAAAAGATGAATCTGAAGTTGCTTGAACCCCTTAGGGACCTTTACAAGGATGAGGTCAGGGACGTCTCCAGATACCTGAAATTGCCTGCAGACATCCAGCCTTTCCCAGGCCCAGGACTCGCTGTCAGGATTATTGGTGAGATAACCAGGGAAAAAGCTGATCTTCTAAGGAAAATCACAGGTATTGTGGAAAGAGGCGTGGTACGGGAATATCCGGATCTGGAAAAGAGGCCATGGCAATATTTCGCAGTACTTCTTCCTGTCAAGTCAACGGGAATCCACGGTGACAGGAGAACCTATGGTTATACTGTTGCCATTAGGATGATCGATACTACCGACGCAATGAGCGGCACTTTCACCAAACCAGACTGGGAATTCCTCGACAACCTGTCCTCTGAGATAACCAATGAGATAAGGGAAGTCAATAGAGTGGTCTACGACATAACAAGCAAGCCCCCCGGAACCATAGAGTGGGAGTAAGCCGTTGCTTTAGGTAATTTAAATATACAGTTTCGGCATTGGGATAAGAATCATCATAGTGATAGCATGACAGAAGAGGAGCTTTTACTTTCAGAGGAAGAATACCAGAAATCCGGTGTCCACATTGGCACACAGGTAAAGTCCAAGGATATGCAGGAGTACATATTCAAAATCAGGAATGACGGTCTGTACATTCTTGACATAAAGAAAACAAACAGAATGCTCATAGTGGCAGGCAAGATGCTTGCCAGGTTCAAGCCATCAGAAATACTTGTTGCTGCGCAGAGGCAATACGCATTCAAGCCAGTCTCTAAGTTTTCTGAAGTCGTTGGATCAGAGTCAATTGTAGGTAGATTCATACCAGGAACTCTCACAAACCCTCAGCTCGAAAGTTACAGGGAAGCCAAGGTTATCCTCGTGACAGACCCCCTAGCAGATACCCAGGTGATGAAGGAAGCCAAGAAGGTCGGGATTCCAATTATCGCACTCTGCGATGCAAATAACAAGACGGACTATGTGGATCTTGTAATACCCACAAACAATAAGGGTAGGAGATCTCTGGCAGTCATTTACTGGCTCCTTGCAAGGGAGATATTGAAGAACAGGGGTTCAATCTCCACCAACGCTGACTTCGCACCGACCATAGAAGACTTCGAAGCACAACTTTAATTTTCTGCACTGAAGGGGTCTTTCACCCTTCTCAATTTGATGTATTTCGGGGAATCATCAACGAATCCCGAAAATAGCATTTCTTTCCTCACACCCTGTGCAACCCTCACGGCCCTGCTAATCTTGAACCACTGCTCATCCTCCCCAATTACATGAACAAGAAAATCAGCGTGTTCCTCTATGTTTTCAGAATAAATCCTGAAGTTCGCCCCATACTTGAAGCCCGTCTTGACAATGAAATTCCTCTTTATGAGATCGTCATAGACTTTCTGGGTGAGCATTTCCTCATGAGAACCGTATGGAATGGCAGTAAGATAGCCCGCTTCAGCCCTGTTCAGCAGTTTGATATCTCCGAACAGTGTACCAAACCATTTGGGAACACTATCTGCATCAACAGCACTCAGATTGTCAAGCTCCTTCATTTCTGCTTTAAGATTGATATTTTCTTCTGCCTTTCCAGCCTGGTCCCACGTTTCAGAAATGAAAATGGTAAGATCGTTGTCATCATCAAGTGCTGCATAAATGCAGTTCCCATTTTCGAAAAGCTCCATGAATTTTATTCCCCCTGATTCACGGATAACCTTCACTGGCCCCTTGAAATCAGACCTTGGAGTCCTGCGGTAATAAAGCATCTGGTTTTCCACTTTTACGTAAAAACCACGGCTCTTCAGCAGATCGTACACAATGAATAGGTCGAGGACTGTGCCTGTCATCCCAAGTCTATGAAGGATTCTGTCAGCATGGTTCAAAGATGGGTTTTCAGGTGCAATTTTTTTCCTCAGAAAGAGGTACATGCATTCAAACGGGTTCAGTATTATAACCCCCGCCTGTATCCTGCCTAGTTTGTACTTGTTTAGCAAAAAACTCGGGCTCTTATCCTGTTGGACATGGAAGATAATGTCCTGGCAGATTGCTTTACTGGGAGACTTGTTTTTTAGCATAGAATCTCTCTAACATGAGCCCCAGAATCTGGTCCATCATTTCTGCCACTTTGTCTCCAGTCCTTGACGATACGAGGAAAAACGGCACATCTAGTTTTCTGGAGACTTTTTCAAAGTCCTCAGTCCAGAGTTCCGCCTCATATCTGAGATCTGTCTTTGTTCCCACTAAAACCACTGGAGGTTTCTTCTCAAAATTCTTCGTGTATGGTATAATATCAGAGGCATATTCGAGGCCCACCCTGGACATGATGTCTGCAACCACCATAATCAGATTGGAGCTCGGGAGCATCTTCTCTGCGTCAGTATCATTATTTATTTCCTGGAAGAGAAGATCTGCAACTAGTTTGTTGTTTTTGTAGGTAAGTGTCACTCTTTTTCTGAAAAGAGCTTTGACTGGCCCGCTGGATCCATCACTGCCGTAAACAATTCTTGAGATCAATGATGTTTTTCCGGTGTCATTCATACCGGCAACACTGATTTTCCACGTGACGCGATCCATGCATATCTAGCATTTGATTAGGAGCTTTTAGTTATATTTTTTGCTTCATTTTGTGTGTAGGTTTAACACTTTTTCAATAATTTGCAAGGTTTCCTACTAATTTCGTAAATAAAAGGAGAAAATGGTGGTTTAAAAAATTTATTAAAAATTATGGCGGGCTAATGAGGTGCTGGGGTACTGCTGATGTTGCTATGAATGCTGCCAGGAAAGAAGATACTATCAATCCTATCCAGAAAATAACAAGCAGAAGAGTCCAAACAGCCGATGGTTCCCCCTTCCTGGAAGGGAAGAGATCATATATCATGGTGGCCGGGAGCGTGAACACACCTGTGAGACCGAATGCGATGTACATTCCGAACATTACCAGTGGCTCGCTTGTCAACCCCTGCAGATATGCATTTGCACCATAGTATATAGCTACAAGTCCGGAGAAGAATGCAAGCACACCCACATACTGCAGCTTCTGTTTTAGGCCCAGGGCAATTGCAATCGAAACGATTACAATTCCAAGCAGCACTAACGGGTCCCCAAAGAGGATGTTATAACTGCCTGGGAGTGGCCAAACCATCTCACCATAAAATCCCATAATAAGAAGGAATAAACCTAATATGCCTAATGGAAAGACTCCCGGTTTCAGGACCTCCTCAATATCCTTTGTGCCGTTCCTCCTGTAGTTTAAAAACGCGGCGCCGGTCATATATATGGACACAACACCAACAAGAGACATTGCGAACAGTTCTATTGCAAGGTCATCTACAAAGACCATTTATTTCACCTGCAAAAAAGATAGTTATCTTATCTATAAATCTCCATGGTAATTAGTAAGGAACAAGATTTAATATGCTAGAAAAAGCGCCTGAGATGTAATCCGTGTTAATGCGTGGCTCATCAGGTTTATAACCTTTTTTACGATAACATATTGGTCCCTATGCAGTTTAGATTTTCTGACTCACTGAAAAACCTTAGGCCGTCAGAGATAAGAGAGTTATTGAAGTATGCATCGGCAAAAGACTTCATCTCTTTTGGCGGAGGAATGCCAAACCCACTTACATTTCCAATGGATGACATCAGGGAAATCATGGACGACGTATTGTCCCAGTATGGTTCTCTTGCACTCCAGTATGGAAATACAGGCGGTTTGAATGATCTCAGGACAGAAATCAAGAATCTTGTCCTAGAAACTGAAAAGATAAAAACATCAGAACAGAACATCATAGTCACATCAGGTTCTCAGCAGGGTCTGTACGAACTGGCAAAGGTTCTTGTGAACCCCGGCGACGCAGTAATCACGGAAGAACCCACTTATGTCGGGGCAATATCGGCATTTGACGCTAACAAGGCAGATATGCACTCAATCTCCATCGACAACGAAGGAATGAGGACTGACGTGGCGGAAACTGAAATCAAGAAGCTGATTTCAGAGGGAAGGAGGCCAAAGTTCATCTACACCATCCCAACCTTCCAGAATCCTACAGGTATTACCATGAGTCTCGAGAGGAGGAAACATCTCATTGAAATTTCAAAACAGTTCGATGTTCCGCTTGTGGAAGACAACCCATATGGAGAGTTGAGGTATTCAGGCGGGAGGATTCCCATGCTCAGCGCACTGGACAAGGACGCAAGTGTCGTCTACCTTGGAACATTTTCAAAAGTAATGTGCCCTGGCCTCAGGATGGGTTATACAATTGGCCCCGAGGAGTTTGTCGGCAAATTCAATCTTCTTAAACAGGCACTTGATCTCTCTTCCAGTACATTTTCTCAGTACGTTGCATGGCAGTACCTAAAGAGGGGCATAATTAAGAAGCAGATTCCCAAGTCAATAGACCTGTACAGAAAGAAGAGAGACGCAATGCTAAAAGCACTGGATGAGTATTTTCCTGAGAATTCATCGTGGTCTAAACCAGACGGCGGAATGTTTCTTTGGGCCACTGTTGATAGCAGGATAAACACAACAGACATGCTTAAAGATGCGATCCAGGAAGGCGTTGCATACGTAAGTGGGAACGCATTCTCTCCAGCTAGAAGCCAGGCAAACAGCATGAGGCTCAATTTCACTTTCTCTGAGGAAAACCAGATTTATCGTGGGATTGAGAAACTGGGGAACCTTGTGCAAAAGAAGGTTGGGCCACTCCAGTCCAACTAACTACATTATTTTACTTTCAACATTAATTCTTTATCTTTTTACCCATACCAATTTTGCAATGATCACAGTACTTGGGGGCACATTTTCAAAGTTGCACAAGGGGCATAAGCTCATGCTGAAATATGCTTTCAATACCGGTAACAGGGTGGTAGTAGGACTTACAACAGACGAATACCTCAAACATAACAAGACCTACAAAGGGTTCAGCTACTCCCTAAGGAAAAGGAACCTGGAAAGATTCATGTCAAAACTGGGCAATGACTTTGAGGTGCTGCCACTGGGGACCAGGTCTGGAAATACAGAAACAAATACGGATTATGCTGCAATTGTTGTCTCCAGGGAAACAATGGGGACTGCCGAGACAATAAACAGGAAGAGGATCTCAAACGGCTTGAAGCCACTGGAAATTATAACAGTACCCGTAATCCTTGCTGAAGACCTTTTTCCCATAAGTTCAACAAGGATTATTGCCGGGGAAATAAACACCTCAGGAAAAAGGATGAAGCCAGTAAGGGTCGGCATATCCACAGGCAATGAACTCAAAGTTTCCACATTAGGTATTTATTTAGCCACGATAATGAGAAATTTTGAGGTCGAAATCAATTCAGAGTATGAATTGGATACAAACCAACCCTTTGGAGACGAAACTTACAGGATGGCTGTTAAGAGGGCCATTTCAGCCCTGAATGAGAGGGACTACGGAATCGGAATAGAATCTGGAATTTTCAGGGAATCCATTTCCAATAAGTGTTTAGATATTCACGTATGTGCTGTTATTGACCGTTACTCAAGGATAACTATTGGCACAAGCAGCGGATTTGAAATTCCAGATGATATGGTTAATTTGCTCAAGGATGGACTCGAGGAGTCTAGAGCTTTTGAAGTGCTCTATGGGACAGAGGCCATAGGCAAACATAATGGTGTTATAGGCGCCTTCACAGAGGGGCAGCTCAAGAGAAAGGAACTTATTCTTGAATCATTGAGAAATGCCTTTGTTCCGAGAATCGCCGCTGGTTATTTTGGACTGGACCAGAAGCTATGATGCCTTTAGGAATGCACGCTTGTTTTGGCACAGGCAATTTAAACATGAGTGTTTATATTTGCATTGGAATGCAGGAAGAAGCGCAAATATTACATAAAAATTAGCTTTAGACAAGTTCCGAAGCACAAAATTGTTAAGTATTAGTCATTAATTGATAACCAGATTAGAATGGTTACCAAGGAAGAAATTCTGGAGCAGTTGAAACAGGTATCTGATCCAGAGATCGGCATGGATGTTGTAAACCTCGGGCTGGTTTATGACATTGACATCAATGATAACAGAGTTTACATTAAAATGACCATGACAGCTCCAACCTGCCCGGTTACCCCATGGATATTATCAGAGGCACAGAGGGTGGTGGAGAATCTAGAAAATGTGGAAGCTGCTGACGTGGAACTTGTCTGGGACCCGCCATGGAACCCCAGCATGATGACAGATGAAGCCAAGGAAGCCCTCAACATGGGATGAATGTTAAATTTCCACAACCTCTCCTAAACTTCTTTTCTTTTAAATATAAAAAGAAGCAACTTTCCATTTTTTCCCGATATTAAATCAAGGGCATTTGGACGGCGGTGAAAATCGCCCTATTAATTCGCTGGTCCATTTTATGAGGAAATTTCTCACAAAATTAGTTAAAGCAGGAGAAATTTGAAAAGCTGTCTTTGCCTTAGTATTAAAAGCATGTTTAAATATAGTTTATAAATAAAGAAAGAAAGGGTTATTTATGAGTGAGAGAGAAAAGATTGCCATCGAAAATATTGTTGCTTCAACTTCACTTGCTGAACACCTCGACCTTAGCAGGATCGCATTAGCTCTTGACGGATCTGAATACGAACCAGAACAGTTCCCCGGTCTCATTTATAGACTTCATGAACCCAAGACTGCCGTACTGATTTTCAGAAGCGGAAAGGTAAACTGCACTGGTGCCAAGAATCTCGCAAACGTAAGGCTGACCATTGAAACTATAATCCAGAAGCTCAAAAAGGCCGGAATAGAGGTTTATGACAATCCCGAAATCGTTGTCCAGAACATTGTTGCTGTATACGATCTGGAAGCTTCCCTTAATCTGACAGACATTGCTATGTCGCTGGGCCTTGAAAATGTTGAATACGAACCAGAACAGTTCCCTGGCCTCGTTTACAGGGTGGAAGAGCCAAAGGTAGTGCTTCTTCTCTTTGGATCCGGAAAGGTTGTCTGCACAGGTGCCAAGGAAGAGAGCGAAATTGAGCAGGCAGTTATCAAGGTAAAGAAGGAACTACAAAAAGTAGGACTTATTTAATCCAATACCATTTTTCTTATTTTCTTTCCAGTAAAGGAATTTCAACCTGCAAGAGCATCAAAAAGCTATGGACTCAAGCAATTTCCGCATCTTTCAATATTTCCCTGATAAGAGAGGTTGCGTAAACACCCCTTCCCAGGCTGAATTTCAGGATGCCTTTTTCTCCAAGCTGAAAATCTACCGGCTTGCATGATACTATTCTCCTTTCTCCCTTAGAGGATAGTTCACTATAACCCTGTATTCTGAACATATCCGGAGTAACATTCTCATCCTCCAGAACTTTAGTCTCCAGTTCACCCTGCTCCCCTGAGGAAATTCTTGATTCATAACCAAATAGTGGAATGGAAATCCTCAATGTATCATTCCTGCACATGCCTGAAATTTTCTGCACATTGAGCCTGTTAACCTGAATCTCCTCACTTTTATATGCGTTGAACAAACCATCAACTTTTAAGACAGTATCACCAGGAATTGGTTCCAGCAGGTTTCCATATTTCTTCATCCTCAATGAAAGGATCCTGTTGAAAAGATAAGACTGGTACGCGTGGACAAACATCATGGAGAGAGATTTTGGCAGGGCATTGAAAGCGTCCTGAAGATTTCCGTGCTCTAGCATGTATCCCAACAGGGATCTTTCAAAATCCAATCTTTCGGGAAACTCTTTCAAGGCAATGGCAGGATCGTTGTGTTCAGCAAAATTAATCCTGTAGGATTCAGAATCGTACTGAGGATCATACAGGTAAAGCATTGCAGCTTTTTCATATTGGCCTGCCACAATAAGCTTCCCTATTCTGTGTGTGTTAGTGCGAATGCTTCCGAATCTCTGGAGGCCGAAAAAATTTGGGAATCCCCCACGGTTGTTCAGCTGGTCAACAGTTTCCTGCACTTTTGGCATTGAGTTTTCATCAATCCTCAGGTCGACAGTAAATCTATTTCCCATCAGATCTCCGAGATTCAGCATCCTGTCAGACCTGAAAGACTCTAAAATTTCTGCGTCCTTTATGTTTATCCTTTCTGGCTGGAAATCACTGTTCACGCAAAAATATTGGGTCGTAATGCCCCGTTTGTCCTTTGTGCCGCAGTAAGTAATCCTTTTCCTGCTTATCCTCAGATAGCGGGCGAGATACATCAGGAAATGGTTAGTATCCCAGTTTGTGAGTCTGACTTTAATGATAGTGTACTTCCCGGTTGAGTTTCTTGGGACACTATCAGGGATTTCTTCCACTATAAAATCTTCTATCCTGGACTTAATAGTGCCTCTTATTCCCAGAGTGTCAGTTAAGTACCCTGTGATTCCTGCAATTGCTTCCCTATTTGCTTCACTGGCTGTAATATTTTACCACTCTGTAGAGATTGTCCCTCTCGACAGGGTACATGCCAATCTGGGAGAGGCTGTTGACAATAAGCTCCTTCCTCAGGTTGCCAACTTGCTTGCCTGTGGCTGGTATAACCTTTTCATCATAAATGGTACCACCCCAGTCGTTCGCCCCAAATAGGACAGCCATCTGCCCCATCTGCATTCCATTGGTGAGCCACGAACTTTGTACCACTGGGATAGCGTTGTTAAGGACTATTCTCGATATGGCTATGTTTCTAAGAACTTCGGCCCCCCCAGCCCTATACTGTACCAGTCCCTTCTTCTGAAGCTCGGTGTTCCCTGGCTCGAAATTCCAGGGTGTGAAACTCATGAACCCATTGTATTTCTTCTGCAGCCTGACAAGAGATAGAAGGTGGTCCGCCTTGTGATACGCCTCCTCGACATGTCCGAACATCATGGTTGCTGAACTCCTTACTCCCAGTTTATGCGCCTCCTCCATAACCTTGAGCCAATCATCCCCGCTGTTGAGAGGCCTTCCAAGAATCTTTCTTACATCGGCTGAAAATATCTCTGCACCAGCGCCTGGTATCGATTCCAGTCCGCTTTCGGCAAGCAATGAGATGGTCTCGGAGATGGAAATATGTTCCTTCCTGGAAATGAACGATATCTCTGAGGTCGATAGCCCATGAATTCCAAGGTCTGGAAATTTTTCATGAATTAAGGAAAAAAGGTCCGTGTAATAGCTCAACGGGAGCGATGGATTAACACCACCCTGAATCAGGAGCTGCCTAATTCCAAAGTTATTGTAGTACTGGCTGATCTTTTCAACTACCTGTTCCTTGGTGAGGGTGTAAGAATCAGGTTCTGAGCCGGTTCTGTAAAAAGCACAGAAATTGCATCTGACATTGCATATGTTGGTATAATTCAGTATCATGTTGGAAACAAATGAAACATACCTGCCTGAGATCTTTCCAGCAAGGCTTCTCGCAACTTCTCCAAGTGAGTTGAGGTCTGCCCCCTCATACATGAAAACAATATCGTCCCTGTCCGGAGTCTCACCAGAAAGGACTTTCAGATAGATATCTTCAAGCGCGTCTGCCTGCTGAAGCATGGCTGCTCATTTAATTAATAATAATAACCCTTTGGATTGTTTAAGTGCATTCAAAATAAAGTTTGAGGTATGGCCATTTCCGGCTCATACCACATTTACACCCTGGATTCTGCCAAGTCCTGTTCCTATATTTTTCCAGGAGTTGCCCAGGTCCCCGGAGAAGTACATATCACCAGTGGTAGTTCCAAAATAAAGGCCAGGGTGTTCCGTATTGTCGTGGGTGAAAGAGTCCCTGAGTACGTTAGTGTGGACTTTATCAGGAAGGCCCTTGGTATGCCGGGTCCAACTCTTCCCCCCGTCGGTTGTACTGTAAACAGAGAGTTGGCCCTGGATGCATACATTGTGGTCCTTGCACTCGCCAGTGTCGGGTACTGGGACAATAAACACATGCGGGGCACCACTCTCCACTAAATCCACGGAGAATCCAAACCTATTATGCTTGTCTATGCTTACATCCCTCCACAGGTCACCATGATTGTCTGAGAAAAAAGTGCCGCAATGGTTCTGCTGGTAAACTCTTCCATCTTTGGGGGAAACCACGATCTTATGGGTGTCAGAATGCACTTCTGCTAAATGCTTGCTTAACTTTTCTTCGGGAGGAGCAATGTCCGATGCGGACGAAATGAGTTTATCCGTATCGATTGTGCATGTGCTGTTAAGTCCATTCTTCAACGATTTCCAAGTTTTTCCTCCGTCATCGCTCCTGTACGTTCCATTTCCTGCTGCAACAATGAAAATCCTATCTGGGGTAGTTGGATCAAATTTTATGGTGTGAATGGTAAGTCCGGTGGTGTTATACCCCCAGTCTATACCCCAATTCTGTCGGTTTGGTGCGTCATGAAGGCTCACCATTTCTTCCCAGTTATCCCCCGAATTTGTGGATTTAAAAAGATGTCCAAATTGTGTCCCGGCGTAAACCGTTCCCCTATGATGGGGGTCCGCTTCTATCTCCCAGACTTTTCTCACATGAAGTCCCTTGTTTGAAGGTGTCCATGTTTTTCCACTGTCAGTTGACTTGAATACTCCTTCAGATAAGGAAGCTGCAAAATAATTTCCATATCCATCTCCCACCACCTTGTTCACGTTCTCATCCATAAGGAAAGGCTTGCTTAGATCCCATTTTTTCCTTTCTTCGTCGGGAGTAAGGAAGTAGGCTCCATTTTTAGTTGCCAGAGCAACTTTAAAGGTATTGCTAGTCAATTCACGCATCTAGGTTTTGGGACCTTTAATAGTTTATGGTATAGATTGAAATCAATTATCAATTAATATGTACAAGTCGAGTGAATAACACTTTAGCAATCATGGTTAAGTACGCTCCTGGAAATATATAAAAGTAAGAGCCGAAAATAGCACTCCCTTTCACAATGCCTGTCCCCGGGTTTAATGCTGAGGGGCAGAAAAAGCCCCTTCGGATAAGGAAGGTAATGACCGATGTTAAAGGCAACCTCTGAAACAGAGAGGAAAATGAGAGATTACACCAGGCAGGTCAGTACCATAAATTCTGTGTGCTCACTAGTTGCATTCCTGCCTACAATTTTTGCCATTTATGCTGGCATCCCCTACCTGTACTTCTTCATCCTCGTGCCTTCTCAGATACTGGTAATTGCGGGTATTTCATACTACAAATATCATATTGAAAGAAGCGCCAGAGAAATTGAGGTTTCTCCATCGAAGTATGTCCTGGATAATACCATGAGTTATGCTATTTTCAGCATTTCACTCCCAATACTGCTCTTCATGTTCATCCTGTTCTACTCGCTCACAAGCCTCCAAAGGGTAATTACCATTAACCTGCTATTTGTGATGAGTCTGCTTTTCGTTGTTTCAAACCTCCCCGCTTCAAGAATGAAAAGAATTTCCAAGCCCCTGGAGGATGCTTACCTGGTCGGTAAGGCAGAGGAAATCTCTAACAAGCTTGGTACGGGAAAGCTTGGTATTTATGTCTTGAATCTTGGCCGTTTCAGGATTGCCAATGCGGGTCAGGTAGGGGCTATGAAATACTCTGTCTTCATAACAGACTATCTCCTGGACAACCTCAGCCCGGAGGAAAATGTTGCAGTTATAGCGCATGAATTTGCACATGCAAGGCAAAGGCATGTCCTTAAGACCGCAGTCATAGCTTGGGCTATCACAGCTGTGGCTGGGAACCTCATGGTATTTCCTGTGGATGTGGGAACATACCCGGTGCTTTCACTTGTGCTTCCTGCAATCGGTTTCCTTTTCCTCATGCTGGCTATGTTGCTGATTATTCCAGGCATCCAGAGAAGGTTTGAGTTGGAGGCGGATCTGATAGCAGCAAGCGTCGTCAATGGAATGGACCTGGTTAATGCCCTCCAGAAGATAACCAGGTTAAACTTCGCCCCATCTGAGATTTCAAGGCACTGGTCAATGGACCATCCTCCCACCAGGGAGAGGGTGAAGAAAATTATCGCTTACACTCAAGGAAATGCCACTTCCCCAAATGTGCAGGGAACCAAGGCTACGCATAATATTCCAAAATGATTAATTATCATGTCAAAATGCTGGGCCATGGAGAGGCCCATGGAATATCCTGTCGACTACTGGAAGGAATACATCAATGAAAATTATCCCCTGAACTTCAGAGAAGCGATGAACCTTGCAGGAGAACTGGAACTTCCGGGACTAATGAAGCTCGCCAACCACCTGAGATCCAGGCAGGTCGGCGACACTGTCTCTTATGCAGTTTCATACAATATCAACTATTCCAATTACTGCACTGCCAGTTGCCCGATCTGTGCTTTCTATGTTCCCATGGCAATGAAAGGGAAAACAGACCGAGGCTATGAATTATCCATTGAGCAGGTAAAGGCAGAACTTGCAAAAGCTAAAGAGAATGAGGCAACCGAGATACACATCGTGGGCGGTTTCAATGCAGACCTTCCCCTGGAGTATTATGAACAAGTTTTCTCCACAGTAAAGGAATATCTTCCGGAGGCAACGCTAAAGGCACTTACTATTCCAGAAATTGATTTTATAGCGAGAACCACTGGAAATTCACTAAGGGAGGTCGTTGAACGGTTCCATCAAGCAGGGATGGATGCGCATACTGGGGGCGGGGCAGAAATTTTCAATCCTTCAGTGAGAAAACTCATGACCACTCCACAGAAAATAACCGGCGAACAATGGCTTGAGGATGCCAAGATCATTCATGGGATGGGAATACCGGGAAACTCAACCATGACTTATGGCCATCTTGAAAAATTGGAACACATTGTTGACCATATCATCAAGATCAGGGACAATCAGAGGGAAGTGCCTGGTTTCCTGTCATTCATACCTCTAAAATTCAGCCCTGACAATACTCCATTGCAGAAAAGCGGAAGAGTAAAGCTCCCTGCATCAGGTGAGCTTGATCTAAAGGTGATAGCACTCGCAAGGATAATTGGCGGTCAGGACCTGAAGAATATCAGTGTTTACTGGGTAGCCATTGGCAAGGAAATGGCTCAGATCGCACTCAACGGTGGAGGCAGTGACCTAGTGGGTACCGCATTCAGCGAAAAAATATTCGGCGCAACAGACAGGACCGAGGGGGCCACCATCGAGGAACTCAACGACCTTGTAAGGCAGATAGGAAGGATACCTGCACAAAGGGACACATTCTACAGGATTAAACGTTACGCATAACTCACAGTGTGGGTCTAGAAGAGCCTTTTTTATGATTCCACCCCATTACCATTTGCTTCATGTTAGGAATCATAAACTTCACCCACAGCGATCCTCTTTATCAAGCAATTGAAGACAAGTCCCTTGTTGTCAGGGATACCCCAAAGAAACTTCTTGAAATGCTTCTTGGGGGAAAAATTGAGTGTGCCATGATATCGCTTCTCGAATATTACAGGCACATGGATTCCCTTGAAATCGTGGAAAGCGCAACTATCCATTCTAAAAATACTACAATGTCAACCCTTCTGGTCTCAAAGGAACCAGGAATCAGGGAACACATGTTGATTT
>JAKAUW010000054.1 GCA_021817455.1 Thermoplasmata archaeon
GATGAGATCACGAAGCTGCCTGAATACTATCTCACAAGGGCCGAACTGGAGATACTTGAAACCCGGCGCCCTGATATTGGCAGGGTCATAGGGGCGGACGCCACTGTTGTGGAACTCGGAAGCGGTAGCGGTCAGAAAGGACTCCTGCTCCTTAAGGGACTTATCAGACCTAAGGAATTGGCATTTGTTGATATCTCCATTGAGGCGCTCAGGAATGCCGTTAAGCTGGTTCACACTTATTTTCCGCATATAGCCGTGAAGGGAATATGCGCAGATTACACCAGCACAGACGTGATGGGGCAGATGGATATCCCTGGAAGAAAGGGGATAGTATTTCTTGGGTCCACAATAGGCAACATGGAACCTGAAGAAGCAAGGGGCTTCATTTCAGGATGCAGAAGACTTCTTTCGGATGGCGAAACTCTCACCATAGGTGTGGACCTTAAGAAGGATAAGGAGACACTGGAAAGGGCATACAACGACAGTAAAGGAGTCACAGCAAGATTCAACCTAAACTTAATTTCACGGATTAACAGGGAGCTGGGTGCTGGAATTCCGGGAGACGCATTCATCCACAAGGCCTTTTACAATGAGAGCAGGGGAAGAATAGAGATGCATCTGCAGAGCACAAGAACGCAGACATTTCTTATTGCAGGCAATGAAATCAACTTTGAGAAAGGTGAGACAATACACACAGAAAACTCCTACAAATACTCAATTGATGAATTTTCAGGAATGCTTAAGGATGGAGGATTCAACCGGATTACATTGTGGCAGGATTCAGGGCAGAGATATGCCCTCTTTACAGCTACTATTTGATAAATGCTGTTCTGAGTTTCTGGAAGCTTGTCTCTGGAATTCTATATGCAACATTCAGTGAATCGTAATTGTTTCAAGTTCTTTACCTATCCTCCTGGGAAAAAAGGTAGTCAGTAATCAGGTATTACTCCATGCAGAAATGTTCAAGGGGTCCAAATCTCTTGCTACCATTTGTGTTATCTGAAAAATAAGGTATGATTCCTTTAAAGATGGTTTTTGGTTAAAATTATTGCGGCACTTGTAAGAGTATATTATGTGGCTATCTAACATAGTTCATCGTACTGCTCCGGTAAGATTAAGACGGCAAAGTAATTTTGCCCATTCTCCTTATTTAACAATGTGTAATGAGCTTAGTTCCAGACCAAGACCGTTCTTCAAATAGAATATTAAGTTCCGGTTCTCTGTCAATACACCTAAGCATGATTCGCCCTAATTCAAATTAGGAGTATGAATACCTGGTTTAGGTAAATGTATCCTTACAGCTGCTATAACTTATCATTCTGGTTTCTGGTGGGAATGGCCAATGAAATGCTATCCATTTTGAAGGATCAGAGGCCCTTCGCGTTCAATTTTGGCTTATGTTCCTTATTGTACAGGTTTCCGATTGAGATTCTATACAAATTTGAACTAAATCTCCTTATACACATCAATAAAGAGAAGATACCATTCCTCAAACTGTTCCAGAGTAATTATATGTAATTCTATTGGAGCGTCAATAGATCTCCAAACTGCCAATGTGATGCTATCCTTGAACGCCATATCGCTTGGTATCACTATGATGTCGATGTCACTGCCCGCACTATAATCTCCCCGTAAGACTGACCCAAAGAAAATAACCCTGGCCTTCGGATCTATTTCATCAACCAGTGACTTGACTTCCTTAAGGACTGCTTGATAATTTCTAAGTTTATCCAGCCTTGTCAACTCATAATCCTGAGAAATACCCATCAAAAACATCCTCCACGAACCTAAGAAGTGGTACAGCATCCTCTTTTAATGCTCTCACTGGAAAATATCGAGAACTTATATATGCATCATCCGGTCTGGCTAATTTAAGAATGTTATGTTCATTATTGACCAGGTCGTTCAGCTCTTTCTTGTGCTTAACTAGCATTCTTATTAGCTCTCTGAGCGAGTGAGTTCTTGGATAGGAGCCGTTCAGTTTTAGAGCATAATATTTCAACAGCAATTCGCAGTGCTGATGAATCGCAATCATTGACAGGTCCCATTTCCCCTCTTGAACCAAACGCTTTGCTTCGGTGAGATAATCAGAACTTTTCTCCCTCAATATTTCAATGTCAGAAGCGGGCATCTATAAGCTGTTATAATGTTTATCATTTTATTAATCTTCTTCATGAGCAATATAATGGAATATGGCATCTAACCCAGCAGCATTTGTAAAATCAAGAGGTATATTATTTCCTTCCAAGAGCAGATCGCCAGCATAATATTTGTAGCAGGTTTCTGGTAAACGGGATTGAGGAACTCCCTGCCCCGTCATTCCTCATTCACTGGAACCTTCTCCCTGGGGAGAGCGATCACGGGACGGGGCGTCATCAATATACGACACCAAATGCATTCATAACATCTCTGTAGAAGATCAGGGTAGTGTACGGCATTCCCTTCAGGTAATCTGAGGAGACTATCAGGACGTTCTCCCGGATTACTCTGGGATGATTCTCTTGGTGCAATAATGATTTCATTACTATTCGTCTAGTATACTATACGAATAGTTAAAGTATTCGTATAGTATGTTAGTTTTATGGAAACACAGATACTATACAGATTCAATGAATGGTGGCTCAACGGAATAATACGGCCAGAACTTACCGGCAAATTCGAAAGAGAGAATTACAAGGAAATAAAGAAAAGGATTGAGGATCGGCAAATTCTATTGTTGTATGGCCTAAGAAGAGTGGGAAAGACCACAACAATGTACAGGCTTATTTCGGATCTTATGAAGGTCGGAATTAAATCCACAAATATATTCTACTTTTCTTTCGATGAAGCTTCATGGGACATTGAAGAGGTAATCAATCTCTATCTTGGGAACATCCTCAGGATGCCCTTATCGGAAGCCGGACCCGTGTATATATTCCTGGATGAAATACAGAAAGCGAAACAGTGGGAAAACAGGATAAAGATATTCTATGATCTGTATCCCAATCTAAAGTTTGTTTTATCAGGTTCGGCCTCATTGAACATCATAAAAGGATCGACAGAAACCCTTGCAGGGAGGATATTTCGCATAAAAATCGATCCGCTAACCTTTCATGAATTTGTTGCGCTCAAGGGGAGAACCGTGGCTTTTGAGAAGATGCAATTCGCTCACGATATACTGCGTCCACTATTCACTGAATACATTGAAATGGGCGGATTTCCTGAACTGGTTGGCGAAACCGATTCATGGAAGATAAGAACTTACATCAGGAGCATAGTTATAGATCGAATTATAGCAGGGGATATTCCGCAGGAATTTGGAATCAGGGACATGGACCTTCTCAAGCGCCTCATGGAAATACTTTTGCAGGCGCCAGGGATGATAGTGAATGTAGATAAACTTGCATCTTCTCTGGGAAGGAATCGTCTTACGATATCTAATTTCATATCCTATATGGAATATGCATTCCTGATAAAGTCAGTTAGCAATTACAGACCTGGAACTTCATCGGCTTCGAGAAAGTTAAAGAAGGTTTTTCCGTACCTGCCTGCATTCTATATGTCACTTTTACCACTAACCGAAAGGTATGATACGGGCAAGGTCTTTGAAAATATAGTTCTGAATTCTGTCCAGCTTGAATATTATTACAGAAATGGGCCAACCGAGATAGATTTTGTTCTCAAGATTAATGGAAGGATTGTTCCAATAGAGGTGAAGAGTGGACATTATGATATCAAAGAAGTGGCAAAAGCATTCAACAGGATTGGGCAGAACTCTGGAATTCTGATCACCCAGGATTCTTACCATATCGTACAATCCAGTAATGTGAGGATATTTCTGTGCCCTATTGAGGTCTTTGCAATGTATCCAGATGAGCTTTTGAATCAGTTTCTCTTACAAGGAAGAGAGGAATCCATCGCAGATGATTGATACTGATGGGCCGATCGGTTCATTTGCCTTTGTCGTTTTAAAGAAATGTCATTCAGGATCTCAATGGTAGTTTAATCGCTGGTCAACGCATGTGCGTTTTCACAAGCCAGCTTTAACCTCTCCAGTATGCAAGAGTTGCAGTAGGTGCGTTAATAAACTCAGAGAAAAATGCAACCTGTTCTTCCAGTTCGTTTCCTCACGGTATGAGAAGCGTTCAACCATATACACATCCAACAAGTCATTCAGCGAATGGGGTGAGATACTTGGCGATTCAGTGATGGCTTCAGCTGTCCTTGACAGGATACTGTCACAACTGCCAAGGTCAGGTGAATTCTGCCAGAAAATATGTGGATTCTTAATGGCTTCATTTGCTTCCTTCACATTTATT
>JAKAUW010000042.1 GCA_021817455.1 Thermoplasmata archaeon
AACGTGCCCTGGAAAACAACGTGCCTAAGGTTGATTCCATCCTTGAGAAATATCCATACCTTCACATGATGGCGGATGAAATAAGGGACGCAAAGCTGAGGGTCATTGCCGATCTTGATTCATATGTGAAGCAGACCATGGAATCTGTAGAGGCAACCGGAGGCAGGGCATACCTTGCAAGAACAACTGACGAAGCCCGGGACATCCTGAAGAAGATTGTGGGTACGGGCCGAAAAATAGTCATGGCAAAGTCAAACGTGGCACATGAGATAGACATTATCAACACTCTTGAGAAAGCCGGTAATTCAGTATCAGAGACGGACCTGGGGGCATATCTGATTCAGCTTTCTGGAGATGAATCATCACATATTGTCTTCCCGTCACTGCACATGACAAGGGAGGACATAGGCAGGATGCTTCATAAAGAGCTTGGGCTGCAGCTATCAGACAGATCAACCACGGAGGAGATTGTTGCTGCAGTGAGGCAGCTTTTGCGAAGGAAATACATGGAAGCCGACATTGGCATATCCGGTGCCAATGCAATCTCAGCTGACACAGGATCTGTGGTACTTGTGGAAAACGAGGGGAACATACGCATAGATACGGTGCTGCCCCCGGTTCATATCATAATAACTGGAATAGACAAGATTGTGCCGACCCTGAATGATGCCATGAAGGAGGCCATGGTCCAGTCGGCATATGCAGGTCTCTATCCCCCAACATATGTTAACATAACATCTGGCCCAAGCTCAACTGCAGATATAGAGCTGAGGAGAGTGAGCCCGGCAACTGGGCCGAAAGAGGTTCATGTCATCCTTCTTGACAACGGGAGAATGGAAGCGAGCAGGGACGAATCCATGAAAGAAGCACTTCTATGCATAAAGTGTGGACGGTGTTATTTCGCCTGCCCTGTATACAGAGTACTGGGCAAGGAATGGGGACGGCAGCCCTATGGTGGACCTACCGGGGCTATGTGGACTGCCATTGTCAACAGGGACTATGCAACGGCAGAGTACTGCACACACTCTGGAGGATGTAGGGAAGTTTGCCCAATGAAAATCAACATTCCAAGGGTGCTGGAATATATAAAATGGGAAAACATGCGCCCCAGTCAATAATTACGAATCAAATTGCTGTCTACTGGTGGCATGCTCACCCTTTGACATACATAGTTTTGCTGCATGGTTCTCGAAATCAAGTGGCATAAATTTGCTATCCCATCCCTTATGCCGGAGCAATTAGGCATAACGTTAGTAATCTTATGAAATGTATTGGCAGTGGGTATGAATTAACCGAAGATATAAATTTGTATATCTTGCGTTAATTGCATATAATGAAATTACCCATAGCAAAGCAACTGAAAAAACAATCTCAAGTTCAGATTGCCTTTCTTCAGGATGAAATCATAGATGTTCTCTATTCGCTGACAGATGATTTGGTTTTCCATGGAGGAACAGCCATCTGGCGATGCTATGAAGGTAAGAGATTCTCCGAGGATCTTGATTTTTATTCCCACTCTTTTCCAGAAATCTTGACCGAATTTCAGGAATCAGTCATGTCACATGGTCTGTCAGTTCTAAGGATTAAAGATACCGGAGATGCAATATCCTTAACCATAAAGAACAATGACGCAATGGTAAGGGTAGAAGTCAACCACGTATCCAGTGTGACAGGCAATCAGATGGCTTACGAGCTCAGTGATGGGACTCATGTTGAGGTTTTAAGTCTGACGGCTGACCAGTTTATCAACGAGAAAATGCTGGCTTATACTGATCGCCGTTACATCAGAGACATTTATGATATTTACCACATTTCAACCAATTATCAATTGCTGGCTTCCACCCGGATAAATCTTATGGAATTCCTATCCGACTTACCACCACCTGTTGATGAACCCGTACTGCGGACACTTGTTTACACTGGGCTGACTCCAACCTTTGAGAACATGGTAAGAGACATAAAGAGGCATATTAGATGAAATTCATGAAGGAATTCATTGCACAGTTTTCCTCCAAACCGGCCTTCACTTCATACGAAGCCAGAAATTTCTTCACGTTTAGGCACGGTCCAGAAGGTTACTATAAGCTTGTGCTGAATAATCTTGTTAAATCCGGAAGAATATACAGGATCACCAGGGGGAAATATTCCTTCTATGATGAGATCCAGTACGTGGGATTTGCTTTCAAGCCATTTTATTACGGATTGCAGGATGCGTTGTCTATCCGGAATCTATGGGAGCAGGAGACGAATCCAGTCATAATTACGCCAAGACGGGTCAGAAGTGGCGTTCGGACTTTTCTGGGAAGGAATTATGTCATACGGTGGATCGAGAGAAGCATGTTTTTCGGTTACTCTCTTGTGGAATATGGCGATTTCTTCATTCCAGTCGCTGACACAGAAAAGATCCTAATCGATATGGTGTATTACCATGAGTTTTTGCCTGAGGAAGTCAAAAACGAGATTTTGAGGGCTGTTAACAAGAAAAAACTTCAGGAGTATATTCTCATGCTTCCTGATTACATGAAGAAACGGGTCATTGCATTCACTGGCATTGGCGAATCAGGAAAGGAAACAGAACCTGAATGAATGTGCGGCGGGAGGCGGCTACGGATTCACCAATGAATAAACGTTTGATTAGGTTATACAAATAAATCATTATGGGCTTTCCCAGAAGTCTAATTTGCTGGTTAGTATCCACAAAATCCGAATTCACAACTTTATTCATATTGTGTATTTATTCTTACATAAAGTGGTCCAGGATAAAGCTAATGATAGGGAATAATCCCAGAAGCACTATCCAGGCCACATTTATTCATCCTGGTGTCTATGTTTCCGACCTGAAGCTCTTGCCAAGTTCAGTTCCAAGGGTGAAGTAGTGGCGGAAAGAATAGATGAGAGGTTTCCACACGGACGGATTAACATGGCTTCCGTCCAGAATTATGTCCCTGTGAGCATACACTGCTATTGCTCTGACCTCCACGATTGCGGCAAAGGCGAAATTGCCCTCCCTCAGATCATAAATGTTGCTCACCGAGCACTCCATCTGCAGCTGGCATTCAAGCACCCTTGGCGGCGTTACATTTTCAGACATTACAGGTGTAAGGCCGGAGGCAGAGAATTTATGGGGTTCATACCTGAAAACACTTGATTTCTGTTCAGGCACGGGATTCTTTCCCGTGAGGGGTGCCAATTTCTCTACATTCTTCCACATTGTGCCATCTGGGAAGTTCAGTGTGCATTCTCTGGTGTTCCGGAGATTCTCGAAGGTTTTCCCAAGTGTCGAGAGCCCAAGTACAATGGAGTTTCCAAGCGCCCATGCCGATGACATCGGAGAGAGATTGACATTTCCTTCACTGTCAACTGTTGAGACCAGTACCACTGGGGTGCCAAAATACAGTATTTTTGGCTTGATTTTTTCTATGTCATGTTCGTAACTGGTCTCATAAGTATTGTCATCGCTACTATCTGCACTTTTCTGATTCCATGCTGTCCCAGATTCCTTATCTGTTGCCATACTAGCAGATAATTGATTCCTATAGGTTTGTTGTCATATATATGCAGATTGAAATATGTTGATGTATTTTTATACTGGAAGGCGATCATCCTATCATAATTGAAAAAAGAAGAAATTTTCCTGGCGCTTTCCAGTACCCTGAGAATCAGCATTGTTGAATTTCTTTCCCGAGGACCCGCTTCAGTTAACCAGATTGTGGCAGGCCTGAATTATGCTCAACCTAGAGTTTCCAATGGTCTGTCAGTTCTCCAGGCATCAGGGCTAGTGGATTCCATAAAGATAGGAAGAGAAAAGTTCTACAGACTTTCCCCTGAATATCTCGAGGATATTGTGGGGTGGCTTGATTCCATACTCAATTCAAAGGAAACTGCAGGACCCAAAACAACACGTGTTCTTTCAAGGGCCATGGTGGAGGTACATTATGCACGAACATGCTACGACCATCTGGCTGGCATAAAGGGAGTGGACTTCCTGCAAAGATGTATCGCGGAAGGATGGCTGATCCAAGACACAGGCGATAAGGGAATATCATTGACGGAAAAAGGGCGTGTGGAACTACTATCCAGAAACGTTGAGATTCCCATCAGGAAAAACAGCAGGAGGAAATTTGCATATGGCTGCATGGACTGGACAGTAAGAAGTTATCACCTTGGGGGAGCCCTCGGCGCTTCCGTCTTCAGAACACTGGTGAAATCCGGCTATGTTGAAAAAATTCCAGAAACAAGGAAAGTGAGAATGCTGAAAGACCTGGAAGAGTTCTTTGC
>JAKAUW010000092.1 GCA_021817455.1 Thermoplasmata archaeon
GCGTAGGGGTAACTATGCCGAAAAGCGCTGGCCCAACAATTATTCCAGCAGCAATTGCCCCAACCAGGTCAGGGAGGCCTATAATCCTGAAGATTGAACCCAGCCCTATTGCAACCACCAGCAAGAGCAATACAACAGCGATGATCGACACATTTACAGTACAATGCAAGGCATATAAACCCATCTCATCGGATTGCCTTTGAAATAGCCTTCAGGATGCAACAAAATCAACGTCTATAACATGAGGAAAAAACTAAGCCTTTGTGTGGGTTGGCAGTTTCTGGTTCTCAATCCTTTTACGCACCGATATTGCCAAGTATATCAGGATGGATATTAACAGCAAGGCTGCAGATATGTAGAAGACGAGGTGCACAGAATCAACAAAGCTGTTTGCTGAGAAGGTTTTCAATGTTGACCCTGTCCCGGCAAAAATTCCATCAAGCACAGACTTCGGCGTTGCAAATTCCATGAATAGAAAAGCAAGCCCAATGCTCATGGTGTTTCCCACATTGACAAGTGTTGAACTGATGCCTGAGGCAACTCCCCTCCTTGGCCCGGGAACCGCATTCATGATGGATGACCTGTTTGGAGATGCAAAAATGCCCATTCCTCCGCCTATGAGCACCAGAGGCAGTATCATCTGAATTTCTGTAATGCGGGCCCCGATGTTAGCCATAATCACGAATCCGGCCGCAGATACAAGGAGGCCTGTGATAACCGGCTTCTTGAATCCTATCCTGTCAGAAATGGAACCGCTGATTGGACCCATTATTGAGAGGGAGATTGACATGGGGATGAGGAAGATTCCAGCTTCAAGCGGAGTAAGATTCATAAGTGGACCCTGCAGGTAGAAAACCATGACGAGACTGAAAGACCCCCTAGACAGAGAGTTGAGGAAGATTGTCATGTTCCCTGCGTTGAAAATCCTGTTCCGGAAGAGCGAAAGATCGAACATGGGGTTTGGGCTCTTTCTCTCAATGAGCACAAATATTCCCAGAAGTGCAAGCGCCCCAATAACCATCGAAGCTGTTGCATAAATGGGCAGCCCGATGATTGCATTTATAGTGATGGCGAGCAGCAGAAGCAGAAGCGCTGATGCAAAAGAGAGATTCCCTCCGACGTCGAGCCTGTGGTCTGTGGAGAGTGCAGAAAGCTCCCTGAGTTTGAAGAATGACCAGGTGGATGCGAATATGCCAATCGGAACGTTGACCCAGAAAATCCACCTCCAACCGACTATGGTTGTCAGGGCACCTCCCAGAATCAAGCCTGTCACGGAACCGGCGACTATGGAAATCTGATTGATGCCGAGCGCTTTTCCCCTTTCATTGATCGGAAATGCATCGGTAATTATTGCAGCACTATTCGAGAATAAGAAAGCAGCACCTGTCGCCTGAATTATTCTGAAGGATATCAACTGGTCTGCATTCAATGAAAAACCGCAAAGGGCGGACCCTATTGTAAAAAGAGCAAAACCAATTGTGTAAAGCCTGACTCTGCCAAAGATATCAGATAGCCTTCCAAAATTTACAAGTACGCTTGCGATAACAAGCTGGTAGCCTAGAATCACCCAGAGGACGTTGAAAGCGTTCATCCCGCTCAAGTCCTTGCCTATTGTCGGCAGTGCTATGAGCACTATATTGATGTCTAATGATGCCATTAGAACGCCGATTGTGGTATTGCTCAATGCAACCCATTTGTACTCCATTTATTCCACTCGAACTCTATGATTTTCACAGCTGCAGATTCTGGTAACACAGAACCTAATCAAATCTGGGATTCGATGGATATGCCAAAATCAATAAAAAACGTTTGTAAATTATACTGACGTAAATAATTCATTCACTAAATGACAAGTGAAAAGGGGCATACGGCTCAGAACCAGCTCTTCTTGTCCATTTTCTTAATCTGGTCCCTGAGGCGGAGCTTAAAATCCTCAAAGTTACTTGCCTCAAATGCAAGTTCCTGTATGAGGGAAATATCTGTCCTAAGCTGCTCCATTTTCCCATCTCTGAAACCTGAAACGTAACCTCTTTCCTTCTGGATGAATTCGACCATAATTTATCATAATGGGACCCGTACCTAAGAGTTTTGGTAAAGTTCAAAAAATGAGAAAATGAGCTCAAATCAAGTTGTAGGGCTCCGTAATTTCATTGGGATCCATCCTTCATCCTCTGAGGACTTTCTTGTCCAAGTCCATCCGCCCATCTCGAAAATATGAACGAGAACATCACTCTCAAAGACTGTTAATTCCTTTGACTCATAATCTTTCAGGAATGTGGCAGTAGAGCTCCCTACTTCGAGGATTTCTACCCGAACAAATGCATCCTTTCCATCATCAGTTCTGCACCAGAACCAATCTTTGTATTTTCCATAGTTTCTCTTTATGATGAGGATGGTCGATCCTTTCATGATGACTATTGGATTCTGGATCTCCCTGTCATAGCCCTTGATTATCTTGATTCGCCTATCCACGGAAATGCCACGCCAGGATGCAAATTAATAGTTGCCAGATCGCATTCTGAAACGTCAATCGTAAAGGACTTTCCCTCTGGAAATCTGTGCGGCGACATATATGAGCAGCAGTCCCAGAATCAGGCTTGCGGAAATAGAAAGTACAGCCTGGTACGGGTCATAGAAATCTGCCCTTATATAGGAAAGATAACCTCCCAACTGTTGCGGAATTGGCAGGGAACCCTGATGGGTAAGCACTAGTACGAGAATCCTGAGACCAACGGAAACCGCAAGGGCGCCGATATAGATTACATGGTCTACCCTGTGTAGAAGCCTCATTACAAGAAGGTAGTAACATAATCCGTCTGAAGCCGCCGCGTTCAGGATGAGAAGCGGGAAAATCTGGTTAAATACGCTGTTTACGTACTGAGGAGGTATAATGACTGAAAAGCCTTCTGTCAACAGGCTCTGGATGAATGTAAAAGTAACGGCCACAAGTCCGCCAATGACTATGAAAGAAATAATCACGTACAGCGTGATGCTCCCATAGACCGCCCTTTTCTGCCTTCGTGTAAAATAATTTCTGAACACTATAAGCAAGATTATGGCAATTATGGAAAGGAAAACGCTTACCACAGAGAGGTATGTGTTGAGGTCCAGAAATGCCCCTAGAGCCAGGACCAGGAATGCGACTGAGACCCCTCTCCTTGCCCTGATCGCTTTTGGATCAACCAGTTCCGGATAGCGCATGGCACTTTGATAATGTAGGTGTATTTTATAATTGACTATATCATTAAATCGGCATTTCACGACAGATAGTCTCGACATATTTTTAAACAAGGAAAAATTCCGTCATTGTGGATATACAGGAAAAGATTGCGGGAGAAATCACCATTGCAGAGAACCCTGGTGAAACCATCCGCAAATGGCGGGAAGAGTTTCAGGTATCGCAGTTGGATCTTGCAAAGCACCTGGAGATTTCGCCTTCAGTAATCAGCGATTATGAATCCGGCAGGAGAAAGTCCCCGGGCGTGTCTTCTATCAAGAAAATTGTCAATGCCCTGGTGGAGCTTGACCTCAAGAGAGGCGGGCAGGTACTCAGGCGATACAATAGTGGCATGCCTTCTGATGCAGTGATAGACATAAGCGACTATAACCATGACATTTCACTGGAACGTGTGATCAGGATGATCAGCGGCACCAACTACTCTTCCATAGGACTTAACAGGTACATTCGCGGGTACACCATCGTAGACGGAATTAAGGCTATCCTTTCATTCTCGTATTCAGAGTACAGTAAGCTATATGGCTGGTCCAGCCAGAGGATTATCTTCTTCACAGAGGTAAAATTGGGGAGGAGCCCCATGATTGCTATCAGGGTCCATCCATTGAAACCGGCAGCTGTGGTCTACATCAAACCGGACAGGATTGACGACCTGGCAATAAAACTTGCAGATGTGGAGAACATTCCGCTCATAGTGACGGAACTTGATGTGCAGGAACTCTCTAAAATCATGTCATCATTGAAGTGAGGCATGATGCGGCATGGATAACTTTGCTGGATAAAGCCTACGCAATAATAATAGGGTATAACCATATCCCCATCTGACATGAAGGTCTTATCAGCCCCAGTAATTGCCGTCATTGTCATAATAGTGGCCATAGCAGGTGTTACGGTCTATTCCGGGATGTTTCCACCTGCATCAGTGGTTGAATCGGAAAGCATGCAGCATTCTAACAACTGGCAGTTTGGCGTGATAAATACCGGTGACATCGTTATTGTTAAAAAGGTCAGCGATCCCCAGAAAAACGTAGTAACATATGTACAGGGCAGGGAGACTGGTTTCTCCACATATGGCGATTATGGTAATGTAATACTGTATAACGCACCGCTGAACCTTGTTGTCATACACAGGGCTATGTTCTATCTTTCATGGTCAAATGGAAACCCCGTGGTTGAAGGTGCCAGCAACCAGAGCTGGATCACAGTAACGCCGACTTATGTGCTCATAAAAGATGTAGGGTATGCCCACAGGAATCTTCTTGTAAATATAGGGGGCTTCAAGAATGAGAGTGGCTTCATCACCATGGGGGACCATAATCTTGCAACTGCGTCCCAGATCTTCTACAATTCTTCAATGAAAGCATATGTTGCTGCAGATGAGAATGTTGGCATAATAGGCCATCCTGTTACTGCTTCAAATATTGTCGGGGAGGCACAGGGGCAGATACCGTGGTTCGGACTGATAAAGCTTAACATTATGAGGCTGCAGGGAACCTGGCAGTACCCAAACGATGTGCCCAACTTCAGCTATTACTACCTCGGAGCATCCATTTTTGCCATAATCGTACTCATATTCTTCCCCTATTCGGAATTCCTGAAGAAGGGTGAGAGGAAAAACCATAAGAAATAGGTCATTATGGTTGGACATGGATCCAGTATCTATTGTGGCACTCGTATTGTCCATAATAGCCATTCTCCTATGGCTTTACACTTTCTTTTTCCGGGCGGGGCTCCCGGCGAATAAGGCCCGGCAGGAACATCCGAGCGTACCGTTGGAAACAGAGCACCCAAAACAGGACGTTCAGACTATGCCAGACGTGATGAAGCAGGAAAGCCAGCTCAAAATACTTGAGCAACAGGCACAGTGGGAATCCCGTTTCATGGCTGAGACCCAGAAATTCTCCCAGATGGTGAGGAAAAACCTGGAGATGCTCAACACCAGGGTTGGAATAAAATTCGATGTAAAGCCCATATCAGACGACTTCAAGAAGAAACCAAAGGGGCCGGAATTTGTTGATTCCCTGGACGTTTCCGATGCCAACAGGAACGAATTTGATGTGGATACTCCCGAGTAGGGCTCAAGGCATTATCCTTTCGAGGTACCAGTTGTAGTCAAAAGGTTGGAGATCTTCCATCTCCTGGCCTATCCCGACAAAGAGGATTGGTTTCTTGAGCTGGTCCGATATTGTGAGGATTGCCCCTCCACGGGCGTCCGTGTCCAGTTTAGTTAGAATGACTGCGTCAAATGGGGTCTCCTTGTTGAATGTTTGAGCCTGATGCACAGCATCCTGGCCAATCATAGCATCCAGTACCAGAACAGTCAAGTCCGGTTTTGCAACTCTTTTCATCTTCTTCATTTCTTCGAGGAGATTCTTGTTTGTCTGCATTCTCCCCGCAGAGTCGATCAGAACAAAATCAAGGTTCCTTGCATTTGCATGCTCCACCGCATCGAATGCCACTGAAGCTGGATCACTTCCTGCATCGTGTTTTATGAGGTGGACGCCTATCCTTTCGCAGAGTATGCTGAGCTGTTCTATTGCACCTGCCCTGAACGTGTCAGAAGCTGCAACAACAACCCTCTTGTTGTTTGCCTTAAGGTAATTGGCAAGCTTGGCCACCGTTGTGGTCTTACCTGTGCCATTTATTCCGAGGAACAGTATGACCATCGGTTTTTTTGGAGGATTTAGCAGATCGATGTCTGTCTCATTTTCCTTGAGTATATCTTCCACAGATGCCCTGATTTCCCTCTTGACATCTTTCATGCTTACGTGTTTTTTGCTTTTAGAAATAAAATTCTCCAGGTCACCTATAATGCGTTCAGCAGTTTCGAAGGACACATCAGACTCGAGAAGAGTTGTCCTGATGCTGTCCTCTATTTCTGTTTTCCTTATTTCCTGGCCGTTTTCTTCATTCAGTGCCTTTCCAAATCTCTTCTTGAATGATTCGAACATATCAATTCTTTGACCTCTGCTGTTCCTGCGCCTGCTGCAGCACTGAAACAAGTGAATTGTACCTGCTGGAAATCTCTGATCTCCTGCCCTGGACATTCTGGATGGAAGCATCAAGTTCCTTCAGGTTCTGGTCAAGTCTGGAAATGCTCTTGTGAGATTCTTCCTCAACATAAAGGTCTGAGCCGATTGGAACGAAGAGCTTGTCATTGGAATCGATTTTCGCCTTTGCAAAAATGCCTGCACCGATGGAAACCCGAACATCCTTTGAAGCAGAGAGGCCCTCCTCCTTCAATACTGCATAGGCCTTGCGTATCTCGTCCATTCCCCTTACCAAGACTGAGAGCTGGGAATCGAGAGATTCCATTAGCGACCTAAGGTAATTCAGTTCCTCTGAAATGTTAATTTTTCCTTCGTTTTCCATAACCTTGTCCCTGAAAGATGTTCAGGCTCTCTTCAAGAGCTTGCAATACCGGCATTCGTTCACCTGATAAATAGCTTATCAAGGCACCCCCGCCGGTTGAAGCATGTGATATCCTGTCCATAAGCCTCAATTTTTCCAGCGCATTCAATGTATGCCCCCCTCCTGCAATGGTCAGTCCCTGGGTTGCCGCCACGGCTTCAAGGATTTCCCTGGTGCCTACCGAAAACTCCTCGATTTCATACATACCCATGGGGCCATTGAGGAATATTGCCTTGGATTTCCTGATTTCCTCCACAAAACGTGAAATGCTGTTGAGCCCAATATCAGCGAGAATCTGGTCATCCGGAACTTTATCCCCGATAGAAAGGTTCTTTCCCGCAGGGTTGAGCACAAAATCATCCGGGAGCATCAGCTTGCCAGGATACTTTTCAAGTATTTTCCTGCATTGTTCAATGATCTCTGAATGTTTCTTGTTATTCTTCATGATGAATTCCCTGTTCTTCTTCCCTATATCCATGCCTTTTGCCCAGAGGAAGGCATTTGCAACAACACCACCGGCAATTATGCTGTCTACTGTGCCATTCTTGAGAAAGCTGCTTGAAACATTAATGCTGTCATCTATCTTTGCGCCAGCAAGGATTGCAAGCTTGGGGTGGTCGTTGCCGAAAGTGAACCTGTCTATCATGGAGACTTCCTTTTCTATCAGCCTTCCAGCTATATTGGGCCTTATTCTTCTGAACCCAACTAGAGATGTCTGGGCTCTGTGGATGGTTGGAAATGCATCGATGACATAGTAATCAAAAAGCTCACCGAGGTTCTTGACGAAATGAGTGGATTCCGCGAGGTCTGCGTCCATGGGGTCAATGTCTGTTTCCTCGGTGTAGAACCTGGTGTTTTCGAGCATAATGATCTCCCCGTCTTCCATCTGCCTGATCCGGTTCCGGGCCTCTGATCCAAACAGGGAATCTATGAACTCAATTGGCCTTCCTGTGATCTTCTCCAACTGCTCTGCGTGGATCTTTAGTGAGGTGAAGTCGTCTTTGCCCGGCCTGCTTTGATGGCCCACTATGACTAATTTTGAATTATGAAGTTCTCTGATTGTGTCCAGATGGGACATGAACCTTGTGAGCCCCATCACGTTCCCTGAAATAGGATTGATAGGCGAGTTGATGTCTACCCTAAGATATACCCTCTTTCCCTCAAGGTCAAAGCTGTCGAGGGTGAAAAACTTAGCTGGAGATGAAGCCATTTCTAGGTTATCGTATATAGAACATATATTCGTTTCGAATGATGCAGTTTCAGAAGGAAAATAAGATAAAAGCCCTGATAATTTCTTCCCAATGAAGGGCTTGATCACCGCGGCGGGACTCGGCACCAGATCCGGGCTGGACGGGAAATTGAGGAAAGAAATGCTTCCCGTGTATGATGTCAGGGATGGCCGCATCGTATTGAGGCCCATACTTGATGTTATCCTCACAGAATTTTTCAGGAATGGAATAGAAGAAGTCGCTGTTGTCATGGATCCAGCCGACAAATGCACTAGGGATTATTTAGAGGACAATTTCCCTGAGGTTACCCTGCTATTCCAGGAAGAGAAGCGCGGTTATGGGCACGCAGTCCTGATGGCAAAGGATTTCATGGGGCCCGATGATTTTATCCTCAATGCTGGTGACGGCCTTGTCCTCAAAGAGTCTGTCCTGAAGAACATGGTCTCCATGAAGGAATCTTGCATTTATCTTGCACTGATCCCAGTATCTAATCCAGAGAATTACGGTTGCCCTGAAATTTCAACAGTAAATGGAAAGCCCGTAATTAGGGGAGTCGTCGAGAAGCCAAGTAACCCTCCCTCTAATTTTGCACTCTGCGCACTTTACCGCCTGACACCAAAAATTTTCGAAGAGTTAGATCAATCCGGAAGGAACGTTGAACTTACTCCTGCCATTGACAGGGTGATCAGGAAAGGCATATCCACCAATGCAGACTTCCTGGAGAGGAAAGAGTGGATTAGTGTGGGTAAAGCCGAGAGCTATGTGGATGTGATCAGGGCTACCCTTGAAAAGGCCAGGTCAAAAATCACTTTGTAGGGCTGTCTTTCCAGATGGTTCTGGGGTTAATGACATCCTGGAGTTTCTGGATCCTTCTCCTGTAAGTCCTCAGGTCCTTGAGGATTACCTTCACCTCGTCCCTGAGTTCCTTGGAACGTTTATAGCCCAGTTTCGCAAGTTTTTCATGAGCTGGATTGTAGTAGTGTTCCTCAGCCTCAAGCCTTGGATTGGGCACACTCATGATTTCCGGGACCTTCCTGTATGATTCGGAAAATACCTGCTGCACCATGTTTGCAAGGTCTCTAACGGAGTAATGTTCGTCAAACTGGTTGAAGACCCTGTATTCTCCTTCCTTGGGTGGATTGTTGAGGGCAATGTCGAGACAGGTTATGCTGTCCTCCAGAGAAAGGAAACCACGTGTCTGCCCGCCTTTTCCATAGGGTGTGATTGGAAGGCCAACTGTTGCCTGTGCGCAGAACCTGTTGAGGGCTGTTCCCCAGACCTCATCGATATCAAATCTTGAAAATAGCCCAGTCTGGTCTATTTCCTTTGTTCTTGTACCATAAACGACTCCCTGCATGACATCAGTTATCCTGAGTTTCCAGAGCCTGTTTGCAAACATCAGGTTGTTTGAATCGTGGACTTTGGTCCAGTGGTACCAGGAACCTGCCTGCTTTGGGAATGGCAGGTAATCCTTCCTTCCATTGTATTCTATGTCAAAGAAACCTTCAGGTATGTCTATGTTCGGGGTCCCGTATTCACCCATGGTTCCCAGCTTCAGAATGTGTGCATCAGGCACAATGTCCTTCACTGCGTAGATCAGGTTGAGGGTGCTTACAATGTTCTTGACCATTGTGTCAGTTGCCTGCTTGAGGCCCCTCATTGAATAAGGCGCTGATCTCTGCTCAGCAAGGTGCACAATTGCATCCGGCTTTTCTTTCCTCATGACGTCAATGAAGAATCTCGGGTCTGCCACATCTCCCCTGTAGAAGGTCATGCTCTTGCCAGTCTTTTCCTTAAGTTTGTTAAGCCTCAGCTGGAAAGATGGAATGGGCGTCACAGACTGTGAATTCACCTCTTTTACTCTCTTTCGGGTGAAGAAGTTATCCACCCCCACCACTTCATTACCCTTCAATAGTTCCCTTAACGCAAGAGGCCACCCAATGTAGCCGTCCACACCAAGAATCATTACCTTCATTTTATCAGGATTTCTCTTGAGGCTAAAAAGATTGCCGGGATGGCTGAAATGGAATGCCATGGAAGATTAATCCATGATGCTGGATCAATTCTCTCTCTTTTCATTTCCCTATGACGCTAACAAGCCGGTAGGTTTCACCTTCTGAAGTTAAAAAATTCTTCGCAGTAGAGCTTATGTCATTGAAACCAGCCTTCCTGTAAAGGCCAACGAGTTCCTTTTCAGTGTAGAAAGTGGCATATTTGTAGAATCCCCGCCTCTCCTTCATTATGTTCTGAATATATTCGCAATCCCTGTCCAGAATTACATTCATTACAAGATCTGCCACCCGCCTGGATTCCACTAATACCGGCACTGGATCATCAAGGAAGCACATTGTAACTATGCTGAATGTGAAGTCGAAAAATTTGTCTGGAAATGGAAGGTGGGTTGCGTCTGCAAGAATTGCTTTCACTCCCCTCTTCAACGAACTGTCCACCATTTCCTGCACGCAGTCCACTCCAAATTCTATGTTGAGCGCAGAGGCAAAGCGGCCCGTGCCGACACCAATCTCAATCCCCTTCCCCTTAGGAATCAGGGCCCGGATGAACTTTACCTGTTCCCGGTACTCTTTCTGGTGCCTCTCATACCACTGGTCATACTTTTTTGTGTTATCTGAAAAAAATTCCATTTTGGTTCTGCTTTTCATGCGTGAACAGCCATTTGGAAAATAAGAACACATTTCCTAAAGAATACGGCATATTCCAATAAAGAAGTGCGATATCCTGAAAATTAAGGAATTGGGATTTGCGTCGTCTTCCTGTATGAGTGCTGCAGGTCGTCAAGATGAAAAGATTTTCTTTTTATCCTGTTCACACCCGAAATTTGCCCAGGACTCGGGATAACATAACTTATTTGTGAAATGCTTAATAATTCACCATTCTAATAACCAATTGTCTGGGGCCAGTCCATCATGAGAATGAATACTGTTGAGGAAGGGCAAGGGGAATTGGGACAGAAAACCAGAGAGTGGAAGTAGTTGAACGCAAATGCCTTTTACACGATGGTTACATTTCAGATTCAATCGCTGAAGCCTTCTCCAGAGACCTTTCCCCTTACTACATTGACAACTTTGGGAAAATACTGCACCATAATGTGGATAAACTTGAGATCATAGCTGGAACGGAACCCTCCGAGTTTGGGGACGGCCAGGTTAGCCTTCCAAAATCGGTCCTATTTTCGGGGAGAGCCACTGATTTTATTGAGAACAAGTGAACCCCCGCCATGGAGATTGCTACAGAATCTGCATTTGAGCGGATCAGGAAAAATATTCGTTTCATTGACGTGAACACCGCAAGGTTCATCTTTGAGACCAAAACTGGCCTGCAAGCCTTACAAGCATTTATGAAAGGCTGGGTGTTTTCTCCAAAGGCACTTCCTTCGGGACAGGATTTGGACCCCTCTCTCGCCAACTGATAACCTTGTTCTGGAATTGGAAACAGCCTGTTGATTCTTCCGAACTGTTGGGTTTATCCATGCAGGGAGGAAGATTATTGGTGAGATTCGTTCACACTGACATGTTTAGAAATGCGAGGAATATTATCGACCTACAACATGAAGCAAGAAGAACCATGGCGTCTCTTCTGCTGGAGTTTCTCAATATATTCATCAGGCTCTTCGTAGTCATAGACCCCTTCGGATCTCTGGTGCTCTTCATTGCCATGACCGCCAGCACTGACGTAAGGACGAGAAAAACCATAACGGTGGACGCTACCCTTTACGGTGGCCTTATTCTGGTTTTCTTTGCAATCCTTGGCTCATACATCCTATATTTCTTCGGAATATCCATTGAGGCACTGGAGATAGCTGGAGGCATCATTCTCCTCATCATGGGTATTGAAATGGTGAGGGAGGGCGACAGGCCAAAGTCCATGGGCGGGGGCCAGACTGACCCAGATCTGGGAATTGTTCCGTTCGCAACTCCATTCATTGCAGGCCCAGGTGCAATATCCCTTGTTATAATTCTTATAAAAGGAAGCTTCCTGACCAATTATCTCAATGACATATTCACTCTTGCGTCCATTGTTATCGTTATGCTGATCATCTATGTATTCTTCGTCTATTCAGCCAGAATTACAAGGATAATGGGAGAAAAAGCCCTGAAGGCACTGACCAGGATATTCGGGCTACTCGTGGCGGGATTCGCAATTCAGTACTTCATCAATGCAATTATTGCTCTTGGTGTTGCCATCCCATAATCACGGTGACATGGTCCTGACAACTTCATCCACAGTCCTGTAGAATTCGTCGCTTCTTGTGTTCCTTGGCCTCTCAAGCGTTATGGGGCGTTCATCAATGACCGTGCTTGGCCTCCTGCTCAGTATGACGATCTTGTCGCTTAGTTGAACCGCCTCATCCACGTTGTGGGTTACGAGAAGCACTGCGTGCGGCGGTTTGTCCGGTGGAAGCCACAGGTCAAGCAGTTCTTCCCTGAGCGCCTGGGCAGAGAAAACATCAAGGCCCGCGAATGGTTCGTCAAGCAACAGCAATTCTGGAGAAGTGGAAATCGCCCTTGCGATGGATACCCTCTGTTTCATCCCGCCGGACAGTTCTCTTGGATAGGCGCCTTCAAAACCATCTATTCCCACCATTTTGATGTATTTGAGGGCTGCCTCCTTCCTCTCTTCCCTGTCACGCATGATGGGTTCCAGGACAATCTCGACATTCTTCAGCACGTCAAGCCAGGGGAATAGTGCCGGATTCTGAAAGACCACAGATATTCTGCTGTTGTCTTCACCTAGTGGTTTGCCGCCCATTAGCAGGGTTCCTGAAGTGGGCTTGATCAGGCCCAGCACCATCTTAAGTATGGTCGACTTTCCACACCCGGAAGGCCCAATGAGCGATACAAATTCATTCTTGTGTATGGTGAATGAAATGTCCTGAATTGAAACTAGTTTGCTCTTGCCTGTGGAATATTCCATATGGACATTATTCACAGACAATAGCTCTTCCATGGTTCCGGTAACATGAATGTATATAGGTATATTTCTGGTATTGCGGCTCTTTTGCAATGCCCGAATATCGAGGGTTTTCTGGAGCCCTTTAAAAATAGAGTGCCCCGTAGAAAGGGGCTTTATGTGCGCCTTCTAGAACTCGAATTCCTGTCCGTTCATTGGAAGGATTACTTCATAGTCCGGCAGCGACTCAATCAATTTTTCCCTCTGTTCGCCATGGCAGAGTATCACCCTCTGTGGATCAACCTGCTTTATGAAGGAAACCAGATCGTCGTGGCCCGCGTGTGCAGACATATCGAAGAATTCCAGCTGCATGCTTGGCCTGACAGGAGCACCGGCTATATTCAGGATGCCAGTCTCAATCAGGCTCCTTCCGTTTGTCCCCTCGACCTGGTATCCGGTGAGAAAGATGGCACTCTTGGGGTCGTCGGCAAGTTCCTGCACATATCTCAGGACCGGGCCGCCATCCATCATTCCAGAGGTGGTCACAATGACATCGTTCTCCTCTATTGCAGCAGCCCTCATTCTGTTGTTCCTGATCTGCCTTGCCCTACCCACTGCTCTCCTCAGCTCTGACCTTGATCTCAGGAACCCGCCGGGTGTGTCCAGGTAGATGTTAGTGATTGTGTTTCCCATTCCATCAGATGCAACTTTGAGATCCATAGTTGCAAGGATCATCAGAAGCTCCTGGGTTCTTCCCATGGCAAATGCCGGAAGGATAACCTTTCCTCCATTGTCAACAACTTCCCTTACCCTTTCCCTGAATCTGTTTACCACCTGCTGCCTGTCCTCATGGAACTTGCCTGCATATGTGGACTCTATGATCAGGTTCTCTGCCTTGACTGGCTTCGCGCCGTTAAGCAGATACGTGTCTCCAGTGTAAAGATCTCCAGTTACAAGGAGATTCATATTGTTCTCAAACTTCCACATGGAAGAACCAGGTATATGGCCCGCTGAGTATGGTGTAGCTGTCATCTCGCCAACCTGTGAGGCGTCTCCGTACCTGGATGTGAGAACCATTTCATAAAGTGTGTTGATGTCGTCCCGTGCGAATCTCTTGGGATATCCCTCAATATCCATGATCTTGATGGAGTCCTCCAGCATAGGCCTCATGCTGCTTGCCGTAAGCGTCGTGGCATACAGGTCAGGCCTGTGGGACTGGTAGCACATTGGAAGGCCCCCAATGTGGTCAAGATGTGCATGCGTGACGAATATCCCCTCGACTTTCTCATACGGGAGTGGGTATTCTGGGGGCTTTTCCGGTATTACGCCATAATCCACCATAATGTTTGTGTTGCTTTCGTGTATCTTTATTGCAAGTCTGCCGACTTCCTCGGCTCCGCCTAAAAATTTGACTTTCATTCTATTTCCTCATGCTTTTGCGTCGTTGAGCCTGTCCTTGCAGTGGCATGCCCTCTCCCCGTTTATTCTGGGAAGGACATTCCTGATAAGCTCAGTTACCTTTTCCTCATTTTCCTTCATGGTCTTGAAAACTTCTGCTGCTTCCACAGGCTTGTCCGCCCATACATCGTAATCCGTTACAGTTGCGATGACCGAATAGCACATGGATTTCTCGTCTGCCAGGTTGACCTCTGGAACAAGTGTCATGCCAATGATGTCTGCATATTGCCTGAACATCTTGGACTCAGCCCTTGTGGAGAACCTCGGGCCCTCCACAGTGACATAGGTACCCCCGAGATGGAGATCCTTGGTTATCTTTCCTGCGGTCTCATGGAGTTCTTTATTCATGTGCGGGCAGAACGGGTCTGCTGCAGAAATGTGATAGACTTCCGGCCCATCGTAGAAGGTGAGTTCCCTTCTTCTTGTGTAGTCGATGAACTGGTCTGGTATAACAATGGTGCCGGGTGCAAGGCTTTCCTTAAGTGATCCCACTGCATTGACTGCCAGGATCCTCTTTACCCCTATGCTGTCCAGAGCCCATATATTGGCCCTGTAATTCACCTTGTGCGGAGGTATTGTATGTTTCTTTCCATGCCTTGGCAGGAATGCAACTTCAACATTATTGATTTTTCCAACTTCAATAAGCCCAGATGGTTTTCCAAATGGTGTTTCAATGTCCAGGGATTCAGGGTTTTCAAGAAGATTGTAAAGCCCGCTTCCGCCTATTATACCGATGTAAGCCATGTTATCACTGCAATTTCAGGTTTTTTGGCTATTTGATAATTCTATAAATAATTCCCGTAACAATCATGGATTGATACTTGCTCTATTGAGGCAAAGTGTTCCAGATCGGCAGTTTTTTTAGCATTTTCATTAACCCGGAACCGTACTGGGCCGCGGTTTTTTTCCTTTCAGCAATTTCCGGAGGCAGCCCAGCCTGAACGGCAGCAGACCGCAGAACAGCCTTGTTTATATCTCCTGAGAAGTTTGTGTCCCTGTCCACATTTTTCATGATTTTCAGTATTTCACCTGAAAGGTAAGGTGTAATGAGCTTCTTTCCAAAATGTTCCGCAATTGCCCCTTCCCTTGGGATGGTTTCCCGGAGGAGTTTCTCCATGTGCAGCCTGTTGTCCAATCCCGGGTTCACGCGGAAAATATTGTAGCCATAGAAGACCTCGTCAGCTCCCTGGCCGGTGATCACTTCCTTTCCTTCCATGTTGTCCAGCAGTGCCGCGAGAACCACCTCATAGCCAAGATCATTTTTCCTTATTCCCGGGTCTATCTCCATGACTGTGTTGACATAGCTCTCAAGTTTCACAGAACTGAGACGGATTGATACCACATTGAAGCCCAGTTTTTTTGCACCATCCTTTGAATTGGAGTAATCCTTCGAGGTTTCATTCCCAAGTGTATAAGGAATTACTGTCCCCGGGGCCATAGCGAGGAGGATGGAACTGTCCAGGCCCCCGGAGTAAGCCATGGAAGCCTTTCCAAGATCATGAGTCCGGTAAAAATCTGAAAGGGCCCCCAGAACTCTCTTGCCAAGCTCCTGCTGAAGCTCGCTGAATATCACTTCCTCAAGAGGCGATCTGATTATATAAGCTGGAGGTCTTTCAAATTGTGGATTACGTTCCAGACACTTCTGTAATTATAGATGGCCGCTTCACTTCCTTCGTGGAATCTCAGGATGAATGCAGAGTCATTCTGGCAGAGGCCATGATATCTGAGGTTGAGCACCAGGCCAATGAGGGCAGGTCCATTGGTTTTGCTGCCCTAGATGAACTAAAGAAACTAAGGCAGCTTGAAAGGGATGGACGAATTTTCATTGAGGTGTCCGGCAGGAGGCCGCAAGAGTGGCAGATAAAGAGGGGGAAGGCTGGAGAGATTGACGAAATCATAAGATCTGTGGCCCTTGAGAATGATGCCATCCTGGTAACAGGAGACCGGATTCAGAAGGATATTGCAGTCATCAAGGGAATAAAGGTAGAATATCTTGAACCTCTGATGAAGGAGCCAAAGAACATAGAGGAATTCTTCGACGAACTTACAACATCAGTGCACCTAAAGGCCGATTTGAAGCCTGTTGTCAAGAAGGGGCATCCCGGCAACGTTCATTATGAAAAATTAAACTATATCGTCAACAGGGGGGAGGTACAGGATATTGCCACCCATATTGTCCTGCGTGGCAGGAATGAAGATGATTCCTTCATAGAGATGGATGCCCATGGGGCAACCGTCGTCCAGTTGAAAAATATCAGGATTGTTATCACGAGGCCGCCTTTTTCCGATGACATTGAGATTACAGCAGTCAGGCCTATTGCAAAACTTGCAATAGAAGAATACAAGCTGAAACCTGAGCTCCTTGCAAGATTGGGGGATCAGGCAAGCGGGATACTTGTTGCAGGTGCGCCTGGTGCAGGAAAGAGCACATTCGTGCAAGCCCTGGCAGAATATCTTAGCGCCAAAGGCAATATTGTCAAGACCATGGAGAAGCCAAGGGATCTGCAGGTCAGTAAGGAAATCACCCAATACACGGGGCTTGAGGGCTCCATGGAAAGAACAGGGGATATACTACTTCTTGTAAGGGAGGATTACACCATTTTCGATGAAATGCGCGTTACTCCAGACTTCATGGTTTATTCAGATCTCAGGCTGGCGGGCGTGGGGATGGTCGGCGTAGTGCATGCTACAAGGCCTGTGGACGCCATACAGAGATTCATTGGCAGGATTGAACTTGGCCTCATCCCCCAGATAGTTGATACCGTGATCTTCATTGAGAAGGGATTTGTCGGGAAAGTACTCACAACCACATATTCCGTGAAGGTGCCCAGTGGAATGAGGGAAGAGGATCTAGCCAGGCCTGTCATTGAAGTAAAGGACTTTGGTACTGGAGTCACTGTTTACGAAATATACACATTCGGCGAACAGATAGTTGTTGTTCCAGTTGCAAAGGAGCAGAAGAAGAGCTCGCTTCACAAACTTGCTGAAGACCGCATCCAGCAGGATATGAGCAAAATGCTTGGCACTAAGAAAGTTGCAGTGAAAATGGTTGGTGAAGGTAGAGTCCAGATCCAGGTTGCGGAAGAAAACCTTCCGAGGGTCATAGGGAAGAAAGGGGCCGTTGTAAACGAGCTTGAGAAAAAATATGGGCTCCATATAGACGTAGAACCACTGGGGGAAAGAGAGGAAACCGGTAGGAAAAAAGCGGAGATTGAAATCAAGAACAGGATCATATACCTCTCTGTAGGTGAAGCCAACCGGGACGTGAAATTCTACGTCGACAATATTCTGATACTGCAGGCAAAGAGTTCCAGCAAAGGCATAGTCAGAATCAAGGTGGCAAGCGATACCGGCGCTGCAATCTACAATTACATAAAAATGGGGAAGAATATTGAATACAGCTTCACAGGGGAAGAGTAGTCAGTTTTCCGTTAAGTACTGGTAAATCAGCCTGACCCCGAATCCCGTGGCACCGTTGGGAAGGTATGGTGTCTTCACCGTCTTTGACTGAGTCCAGGCAACGCCTGCTATGTCCAGATGCACCCATGGCTTTTCTCCAACAAAGTGCCTCAGGAATGCCCCTGCGGTTTCAGCTCCACCTGGCCGTCCGCCTGTGTTTTTGATATCGGCGACATCACTCTTTATCTGGTCCATGAAGTCCTGGTCTATAGGCAACTCCCAGACCTTTTCCCAGGTTTTTGAAGCCGCCCCCTTTATTTCTGAGATGAGCTTTTCATCCGTCCCCATCAGCCCGGCGATGTTGTTTCCAAGCGCGATAACACAGGCACCCGTCAGGGTTGCGAAGTCAACGACTGCATAAGGATCGAATTCCTCAACACCATAAGAAATGGCATCAGCCAGCACAAGCCTCCCTTCAGCATCTGTTGACAGAATTTCTGATGTTTTTCCATTGTAATGCCTGAGAATATCGCCCGGCTTGTATGCGTTGCCTCCAGGCAGGTTTTCTGTAAGTGGCATCACTCCAACAATGTGCTTCTTGATTTTCAGATCAGATGCGAGCTTTATTATTCCAAGCACTGCTGAAGCCCCGCATTTGTCGAACTTCATCTCGTCCATTGCTTCTGATGGCTTTATTGAGATTCCTCCACTGTCAAAAGTTATTCCCTTTCCAACAAGGAGAAGCGGCTTCTGTTCTTTAGGCCCGTATTCCATGATCACAAGTTTGCCCGGTTCGGTTGCCGCCCTGGAAACACCCTCGAGCCCACCCATACCAAGTTTGATGAAGTCTTCGCGGCCAAGGGCTGTGACCTCGATGCCGGGTATTTCCCTTGCCATTTTCTCAAACAGCGATGGAGTGCCCCTCGATGGGGGCATATTTGCGACATCTCTGGTATAATTGGTAGCTTCCCCGACCTTCAGTGCAACATCAATAACATCTTGGCCCTTTTCCGTGACAACCTGGATTATTAAATCCGGGAATGTGGTCTTTTCTCTCTGGAAAGTGTCAAAATAGTAGTGGCTCACCCTGAGAATATACACGGCTTCAAATGCCTCGCCATCAAGTACCCCGGGAAGGAGAATTGATAGTGTTTGAGTGCCTGTGCCCTTGAGTTTTGAGTAAGATTCAGCGTAGCATCGCCTTAGAGCCTCAATATTGTAGCTGGCTCTTTTGCCGACCCCTGTTAGCAGAAATGTGCGTCCGTTGGCTTCAATGAATACTGTCTGCTTCATTTTTCCCTTGAATCCTGCCCTGGTAGCCATTTTTGGGATCTCCTTTTCTCCAAGCGCAGACATGGTCATTTCAGGAATGAAATCCTCAAACACCGGCGCAATGACAAGTTCGGAACTGATTGCACTGTTCAGGTCTTTTGTTGCAGTTATCCTCATAAGGGCATCAGTTCTAGGTAGAAAATTAAGGTTTCAGTATCCGGGAAAATATAAGATGCAGGTTCAAAATGTGTATAATTCAGATGAGCATTCACATGGGATGAAATGCTCAAGATGCACGGGAGAAGCAGTTTACGAAGCAAAGTACAGCGGAGAGATGCTGTGCGGCAAGCATCTTGAGGAATCCATAGAGAAGCGGATAAAAAGGGAGATAAGGGAGCAGGTTGATTTTAATAGTGATGGGATCCGCATATCTGTAGCAATCTCAGGGGGAAAAGACAGCTCAGTAACCCTGTATGCTCTCCATGAACTGTTCAAGGATCGGAAAGACATATCCCTTTCGGCTTTTACCATAGATGAGGGGATCAAGGGATATAGGGACAGCGGACTTGAAAATGCAGGTGACTTGTGCAGGGATTTAGGAATTCCACATTCAATAATTTCTTTCAGCCAGAAGTTCAGCACAACCATGGATGAAATTGTGGAAAACAATCCTGATGTGATCCCTTGTTCACGATGCGGGCCAATGAGAAGGCAGCTTATGAACATTGAAAGCGCAAATCTTGATGCCGACTATGTTGCACTGGGCATTAACCTCGATGATTACTCGCAGTCAGTGCTCATGAACGTTGCAAGGGGGGATGTAGACAGGATGGCAAGAATGGCGCCACATCACTCGAAAAAGGATGGTTTGACCCGGAGAATCCTTCCCCTGAGGAGAATTCCAGAAAAGGAGGTTGTTCTTTATGCACTCCTGAAAGGCATTAAGTTCGACTCATCCTGGTGCCCATATTATGCCAGGGCCCAGAGGAACACCTTTCGGGATATTCTGGAAACCCTTGAGGAGAGGACCCCTGGCTCATCCTTTTCCATACTTAGGTTTGCTGATGGAATACGTCCAGCACTGGAAGCCAGTATTCCAAGTGTGGAAATGAACAAATGCCGTAACTGCGGACAGCCTACTTCCCGGGAAATATGCCCCACTTGCGCAACCTCCACATAGGGATGTGGCCCAAACTGGATTCCTAACCCTTGCTCAGAAATCTTTATTATGGCTGCTACAATTTTAGCCAGCGCATTTCAGGCATCCAAGGATATCCTGGAGGGGCCGTAGCTTAGCACGGTTTGAGCACCCGGCTGATAACCGGGAGGCCACCGGTTCAAATCCGGTCGGCCCCACTCCTTTCTAATCCTTCCCAACTGCACTTCCAAAACCTCAACTTTTCCTTTCATATAGCTATTGCCTCTTCATATTCGAAAAAATCATGTTCCTGAACTCCTGAATATAAATCATAGATTTCACCCTGTACGTCCGAAAGTTGATGTTTAGCCTGACCTGCCTAGAAGTTTATTGACTTCCAAACTTGTGTCCTTGACCTGAACTTCTTCAACTCTTCTTTTTGACTGTTGAATACTATGGATGCACCAATCTACTATTTGAGCTTCTTGCTTTGAAAGTTGCTCCTTGTACTTTGCCAAGGAAGATAATCAAGAGACTTGGACTGCTAGGGATGACATTCTCACCATTTATGAAGATGGAGACAGGGTTTACATAGATAAGCTGGAAGGACAGAAATAAGAATAGGGTAATGGAAAATCAAATCTCATTCGTAAGATCTTATCTGCGTTAATTCTTCTTCCGTGCTTCCAGATATTTGATGTATTCTTCTTTCCAAATATGCAGGGTAACTCCATCCACAACAATCTCATGCAATTCACTGTTAGTCTGTGATTGACTCTCGTACAACTTTGACAGAATTGCATTCAGCAGGGTGTTGATGTTTCTTGTGTTGTCTATGTATAACATAGCCATTAGGTAAATTCCCACAGCAATAATGCCAAGAAAGACCAAGGTGTAACTCCCAAAAACAATAGACACAAGAACAGTGACCGCAACAACGATTAAAGAAATCACCAATCCATTCTTAGGTATGGCAATTGGTTTAGTAACATATTGAGATTGCATTATTTTGGAATATAACTATGGTGATAAATATCTGTCGTCATAAGTTGCTGTTCTTAGTGTGATACGCATTCGGGAGTAATCGATACCCGTCAAGACTCAATCCGTGAAACAAAATAAGAAATTTGAGAATGGTTTCTGACAAAAGACTTAGACCGTCATAGAAAAAGTACCAAGACGTCCTTAAAAAGGTCATCATTCCATTTTGCCGTTTGCATCTTATAGATAACAAACAATATATCATTCCCAAGCCATATAACCCTAATGCTTCTTGAAATGGATGTTATCAATGCTGTGGTAAAGTATTTGGAAAAAGTAAAGGGTTATGGAATCAAACATGCAGTGAAGAGCACAAAAGAAAAAGGTGTGGACATTGAGGTTTATCTTCCTGACAGAAAGCTTCTGAAAATAGAAGCAAAAGGTCAGACATCATCAGAACCTCACAGCACTCGCTACAAGAAGGAATTTAGCTCCAACCAAAAATTAGATCATGTTTCTAAAGCACTTTATGCGACGTGCACATACATAACTCACGGGAATGTGGGCGGGATAGCCTTACCAGGAGATTGTAAGCACCGTGAGCTTGTAGAAAGGATTGATAAGACCATAAACACTAAGAATAAGAGTATTCTTTGTTGACGTAGACACAAGGGAAGTTGATGAGTATTCCTAAATAACTGTACTCTTTCAAGGATCTTTTAACATAGCGTCCCTAGATTTTGTGTAATTCTGGTGTAGCTTGCACACAGATCATTAGAGGGACCTGCCGTCTGCAGTCTTTTTTTAAATACAGAAAATTGGAGGCGTTCTGTTACTTGGTGACAAAGATTTGCTTCTCCACGCTCTGAACATCACGGCAGTGAATTCAGAAGTTTGTTGACCTCCTTTCTTATAATTTCTTCCCTCTTTTCTCGGAAATCTGTAAAAGCTTCGTACTTCCACAAATACTCATCCATAGGTATCATGTGGTCAGATAGCAACTTATGATCTGAAAGATATCTCCGTAAATATTCGTTAGGAGGTTGATCCTTGATTTCACTGTTTACGCTTTTGTGCATTAGGGTGACATTTGCTAACGCGTTTATATCATCTGTCCCAAATTTCTCTCGAAGCAAT
>JAKAUW010000028.1 GCA_021817455.1 Thermoplasmata archaeon
TGGCAGAAAATGTTCATGTGACCAACTGGGAAGAATGTTTTCTATGCTTCAGAGACGGTAATGTTCGCAACACCTTCGGACATAAGTTTACCAAGATATGATTGTTCTGAGTTAAGGTTATTATATTTACTTTTCCATGCCCAGGAATGGGATTTCTAGATTATTTTAGGCAACCTGCTGCACTTACCAATTTAAAGCCGGAAGAAGTAAAAGGTAAAATCGATTCAGGAACCTCAGAAGTAATCGACGTCAGGACAAAAGGGGAATTTAACCGCTCTCACATTAATGGTGCTGTTTCCAATCCTTTGAGTGCAATTAACAACATTATAGATACCAGGGACAAAAGAACAGATATAGTCCTGATCTGTGCAACTGGACACAGGAGCAGAGCTGCAGCGGCTAAACTTATCAAGAATGGTTTTTCAAGTGTGTCACACCTCGAAGGAGGAATGAGGTCGTGGAACAAAGCACAAAAAGAAAACAAAAGGGTTAAAGAATCTGTTAAATAAGACGTTTCATCTTATATTTTAGGTAAGGGAGTTCCTGAGTCTTAAGAGGAGACTTCTCACAATATATAGGTGGAAATTTTCCTATCCTTCACTTTTTGGCTTTCCTGCAGATAAAATAAATTGTTTTCATTAGAATGGATGTTGGATGAAATATGGTTTTTTACCCAGCCTTAACGGTATTTTGGAATGCGGATACTTCTTCCCAGAAAAGATGACCAAAATAATCAGGAATCTGCCGAAAGCAAGCTCTTTGAGGCCTTCGCTTCTAGATTGCATGGTTCAAATTGGAGAAGAGAATGGAGTAAACAGTTTCACCAATAAGCTCCAATCTAAAAGTGCATTTACTCAAGAATCATGCAGTGCCCTGTAAAGGATATAGAAGACAAGGAATGTCACTGCGACAAGATGCCCAGCAAGAAGCACTGTCAGCGTCAGGATAGGCCCGAATGAATATTTTATCAGTGCCATAAGGAAAATCGCATAAAAGATTCCAAGGCCCCCAAAGGTTCCAACCAGAGCACGTTTCAGCCTCAGTTTACTCCCACTCAGTGGTTTTGAATGATAGACCCCTTTTACGTAGCCTAGACCGTAACATGACTCGCAAATATCGGCTTTGCCATTGTTGTCAACAATTCTCCCAAGCCCGTTGCAGGTTTGGCAGACCAGATCTTCCTCCATGGCAAGTTATTCATGCCGATTTCTTATAAAGCCTTGATGCGCGTTCACACTTTCAAAGTGCTTTTGCTGAGTTTCATTCCAAAAGTCATGAAAGCGGTATGGCCAATGATGTTATTATCAGGCCTTGTAGCATTATCTCTTACAAGCAGTTCCCTTTTCAGTATTTCCACATTGCTGAACACAATGAAGCCATTCTGTTTCATTGCAGCTACGTTCTTCTCTAGTTGGTTATATGTTGGGGAGTATGCACATATCCTGCCGCCCTTTTTCAGTTGCGTGGCTATATTGGAAACTGCAGACCAAGGTTCAGGTATGTCGAGAACGGCTGCGTCAAATCTTTCCTTAGCCTGGTAAGTCTCTATGGAACCTTCCACAATTTCCCAGTTTTCTGCGGTAGATGCGTACCGGACATTTTGCTCTGCCTTCCCAATGTATGTCTTGTTGATTTCCACAGTGGTCAGTTTTCCCTCTTTCCCAAGCGCTTTCAAAATAGCAAGGGACAGGGCGCCTGATCCTATGCCAGATTCAAGAATCCTCTTCCCTGGAAAAATGGAGCAGTAATGTATTATTATCGCAGCATCCCACGGTTGTATTATCTGAGCAGTCCGGGCCGCAAAATCCGGAAAAAATACTGGGTCAGGTTCAAATACTGTGAAATCTTCGCCCTTGATCCTTAACCTATCTCCATGGGTGGGGACAAGGTTTGGTTCAAGCTGCAGATCTCTTCCCTTCAGTTTTATTGTATTGGTGGCTGTATCCAGCAGACCCGCCTCATTCTGTGACTTTACAATTAAGTAAGGCATTTCTCATCAGTTACCCCTTTTGCCGCCATAATGCATTATGTATATGTCCGAAACATTTGTGCCTGTATAGCCTGTCATGATAGCAGAGTCGTATCTATTTAAAAGTGTATATGAATCGCTTATCCTCAGTGAATTGAGCATTTCCCCTTTGCTGGTTCCTTCCAGGAAATAAGTATCAGTGATCCCGCCCATGGATGGGCTGTTTCCGTCTATACCATCAGTTCCGATACTTGCGAAAAGGAAATCCTCATCTCTCTCCATATTCAGCGCAACTCTCAGGGAAAGTTCACAGTTTCTCCCGCCTTTTCCTTTTCCCATTACTTTTGCGGTAGTTTCACCTCCTCCCACTATCCAAACTGGTTCCCGTGAAACAGAAAATTGTTTTCTCGCCTTTTCAACAAACCATTTGGCAACGTCAACAACGTCTCCGGTCACTGGGTCTGCAAGTGTTATTACCTTTTCTCCGCAGTTGGAAATCAGAGTGGAAATCAGATTCACAAAATCACTGTTCTTCAAAATGATTCTCGTGGTAACATCCCTGAAGAAGGCAGGATCAATATTTCCAAAATGCGTAGCAAGCTCTTCCTTAGTGGGTAAGCTGCATGCTCCCCTGTATTTATCCACCACTCCTTCCAAGAAGCCTGTTCCAATTACCGGCCTTGTCAGTGGCCCGGAGGCTATGACTGATGGGTCATCACCAGGGACATCTGAAATAATAAAGCCGTAAACATCAGCAGGGTAGAGAATCTTTGCAAGCTTTCCCCCCTTGACAGAGGACATAGCCTGGCGGATGGCATTTAATTCATTGATGTCAGCGCCGGAATTCATGAGGCACTTGGCAGTATCACCTATCATTTCGATAGTGAAGCCGGTTTCTGGGACCTCAAACAGGGCTGATCCTCCTCCAGAAATTAGAACTATCACGAGATCGTCTTCCTTTAGATTGCGGAGTGGTTCCAGAATCCTTCGGGAAGCTGATTGTGTTTCACCAGATGGTATGGGGTGATTGCCTGTGAGGACCTCCAGTTCGGAGTAGCCATCCGGCACTGCTTCACCTGCAGGAATAATCACTGCTGAGTACCTGGCAACGGCCGAAGTCTTGTCTCTTACTCCACTGTACATCTTAAGTGCAGCCTTGCCGAAACCAATCACATAAACATTCCTGAAGGCTCTTGTATCAGACAGTATTTCCTTCACTCCTGCATCCAGGAGTTGCACCGGGTCGAGCTGATTAAAGGCCTCCTCCAATATGGTGAGAAGTCTCCCTCTGGAGTTTGTGCTGTTCAGATCCGCAAAGTTGGCAATATCCAGTCCCTTTTCAATGTTACTCATACTCTACATCCAGGCCTGAAAGGTGCCACTGTATCATACCTCCTTTCAGGTTTACGACTTTCTCGATTCCCTGATCCTTGAGGAAAGAACAGGCATAATAGCTCCTCTCACCGCTGCTGCATACAAACACTAGCTTACTGCTCCCTTCACGGAGCTTGTCAAGGCTGTCTTTAAGCTCCATTAGCGGGATAAGTATGGACCCGTTTATGTGTCCCATATCCCCATAATATTCTGCTGGTTCCCTCACATCTATTATTGTGTATAGATCCTTTCCACCATCTTCAAGCAATTCCGACAACTCGCCAGGGTTTATCTCTTCAATCTTCCTTGAGAACATTACTTTTCCCGATTGCCTTTAAAAAATAACTACTTTTGTATTTCACAGCACTGGATACATTCATGGAATACTTTTAATCCAAGGCACGGATCAAGCCGCCAGTCAGATTTTTATAGTGATTAAATATGTCGAATTCGACATATGGTAAACAGGGATTATGCCACCCGGGTACTCTTTGCTTTGAGTTTCAAGGACCTTTGCGGTTACCAGATTACCAAATATATCTCCACGAAGGAGGAGAGAATCTCTAATGGCACAGTAGCCCCTGTATTGAGGCACCTTCTTGAAAATGGCCTGGTAATTTCTTCGGTTTCCGGCCGGAAAAAGGTCTATTCGCTGACAGAGAAGGGCCAGAGATATGTCGACGAAGTCAGGTCCATACGAAACACCCTAAAGAAGAAGATTTTCGTGGATTCGTTGAATGAAAACGCAATCTTTTTGGATTTTTTTTCTAACCTTAATGATGCCACACTTTTCCGGGAACTTCTGGAAGACATAGGTGATGAGATAATGACAATAGTCATCGCAGGTTTCCAGATGAAGAAAGGAAAAGATACACAATCTTTAGGTG
>JAKAUW010000048.1 GCA_021817455.1 Thermoplasmata archaeon
CTGCCTGGGTTCCCCTTTCACAATCCGGAAAGTACTCATTCATACTGCCTCAGGGAATGTATTCAGCAGAATTCCTGATGAGTTATCATGATCCGGCGGCAATGGTTCTTTCAGGAAGTCAGTCTATCTCCCTTAGTGCCGATCGTAATGCTGGTATTTACACTCCCTTGATGGCCTCAAACAATCAGCAGCTGGTGAATATATCCACAAAAGGACATGGGACGACCTCAGATCCGTATGAGGCATTCAATGAGCAGTATGTTGCACTGAATCCACTCTTCTCCGAGATAAATGATTTCACTTTCCCAGTATTTGAAGGGGTCATGATCACTGACACCTCAGCGCACATAGATTTCAGCAACATGCCTGCATTTTACATAATATACGGCGGATTTTACGCCTTTGAACTTTCATTCTTCGGATTTCCCACGAATAACTATCTTGGATACTGGATATACGGCGGGAGCAACATAAGCCTAGTTTCCACTCCGCTTATAACGGGATGGTTTACCTCGTTCACAACCGGTTTCCCGTTATCCAATGTTCTCATATGGAATTCCACTAATATACTGGTTGCGAACAATTCCTTCCAGACCATGGATAGTTCACTGCTTATTTTCGGTGGTACCGGGAATGTGGTGTGGGGCAATACTTTCAGCAACGTTTCTTCCGTTATCCTGAACAGCACCGAGCTTAACCTTGTATTAACATATTCGGCTCCTCTTGCGATTTCCATATATTCATCAGGAAACCTGATTTTCAACAACATTTTCAACAGTACTATCACTGCAATGAGCCCATCTTTCAGTATTTACAGCGGCCTGCCGGCGGCCTATGTGAACCAGTGGAATGTCTCACTCCGTCCGGCTGACCAGATCATGACGGTTAATGGGTTCAACCTGAGCGGCAGTATTGTTCACTCAGAGTACCAGGGTGGCAACTACTGGTGGAACTTTGACGGTATAATTCCTTACAATAATTCAGGAATGATTGAATTTGGCGGTGATTATGAGCCCCTGAATCTCCTCATGATACAGTACGGACCCCTGGTTCCCGCCCCGCTGAATGCCATTGTTGTTGTCCCCGTATACGCTGTTTTTGTTTCGCACAACACAACATCCACAATAGTGAATACGTCAGTAAACTTTCCCAATGGAACTTACAGTTCCATCACTGTGACATTCTTCGACCAGTATCTCACAAATCCATTTGACGATAGTTTCGTTGTTCAGGTTGGAAATACGCAAATACTGGCAGGTAATACACTTGAACTTCAAAACACATCAGTAACACAGCCTGTTACAGACTATTATTCAATCTTGCAGGGCCAGACATCAGTTCTTGTCACGAGTCCGCAGTTCAACCCAGGATATACTTCCAGATTGAGTACGTGGTTCACCTTTTACCTTGGAACTGAGGCACCTCATCCCCAGACGGTGATACCCGCATTCACCGATATAGGTTTTCCAACGCCCAGAAATGCATTCCCCAACAATGTGCCAATACCGTTCAATGTTACCAGAACAACAAATGTTACCTTCCCTGAAAACATCAGTTCAGCCTATATCAACTTCTATGAGCAGCAGAACGGAAACGACGAGTTCTGGTATACCTTGCAGCCTCCATTCAGGGAATTCAGGATATTTATCGGAAACGAACTTGTGGCAACAGTGGAGCCGTATCCGAATATTCAGACCGGTGGCGGGGATCTGTTCCTGTGGCAGCCCATTCTGGGCATAGGTGCTGAGGTGTATCCTCCTCATGTCATCAATCTTTCACCATATCTCTCACTGCTTCATGGAACCAGGACAATTAAGGTGGAAGTAATCAATGACGAGAACCTCTGGATCAGATCTGCCTTGAACTTCATGATAAACACAACACAGGAAACAGCTGTCTCACATATGATCTCCAGCACATTCAGTTTCAATGATTCCTATTTCCAGAGTCCCCAGACAAACCTGACAACAGAATCCATTCCGGCATCCGCAGCATTCCTTAATGACAGCAACAGCGTCACTGAAATACTGGCTTCATCTGGCATCACAACAACAAGCGCATATCTTGCAGATTACAGCATTCTTAAAACTGACTCGTTCTTCGCGAACGCAACTGAATATGATCCAAGTGCAGATATTGTTATTCCCACGAGTTCTGGATATGTCATTCCAATTGTGGAGAATTTTTACCTCAATGAAAGCATAACATACTTCGACACCTCTACATACTACCTGTTTAATTCCAGCGGTGGCCCGGCATATGGCCATATTAGCATCTTGAACATCAAGCAGGAATATTTCCAGATCAACGGTACCTCCTCTGAATTCATATACCTTAACAGCAGTGGTGATCTCACGGGCATTGGGATTGGTTTCAATGTTACACAGATCAGGAACATAACGGACTACACACTTGTTTCATATGATATCAACGGTACTTCAGGTGATTATAATACGACATACAGCAATGACACGACGGTTGTTGGGGACGGTTTCTTTGCAGGGACTATTGTGGACAACGTGATTACCGCATTGACATATAACCATGCTGTGACCTCCAAGACCGTGCATAGTGTATCGCAGCTTGACGGCTCCATCACTCACTACTTCAACCTCTATGAACTGGCCGTGAACAATTCTCTGGTTGTCAGAAACGGAACACTTGAAGTATACGAAGTCAGTTCAGGAAGTTAATAACCATACTTTCTATTTTGCATATAAATTTTAACTTAATTGTAGGCTGAATTTTTCTCTGTAAACCATATTATCGATTGACAGGCTTCAAAGTATAATTTGTATAAAAGGATGCGTTCTTATTATGGCATAATACCGTGAAAAAAATCTGAAAATAATATGAGCAAAGGTTAAAAAATTACCAACCCATGACTACTTATGATGGACCTAATAGTGAGAAACGGTCACGTTGTTTTTCCGGGCAAAGGTGTCAGGAAAGCAGATATTGGTATTGAGGCCGGAAAATTCGTCGCCATTGCCGATCACATAAATAATGATGCAAAGAAAGTGATCGATGCTGGAAACAAGTATGTGTTTCCTGGAGTAGTTGATTCTCACTTTCATGTGGGAATTTACCGCCCATTTTCAGATGATGCGAGATCTGAGTCCGCCAGTGCAGCAGCCGGTGGAGTTACTACAATACTGAGTTATTTTCGTTCTGGGAAGAACTATATGAATACTTCCGAGCCATATTCATCTCTCTTCAAGAAGGTGCTTGAACAATCGGCGGGTAATTTTTACACGGATTACGGTTTTAATCTTGCCCCTATACTGAAGAAGCACGTTGAGGAAATCCCTGAGCTTGTCTCCAAGAACGGAGTGTCGACATTCAAGTACTACATGTTCTACAAGGGTCTCAACCTCAAGAGTGAGGTTAAGAAAGGTTCCGTGGAGAAAGAATATCTTCTTTCTGATGAGCCGTACGATCTTGGTCACATGTACAACATAATGAAAAAGATTTCAGAAGTAAATGAAAATTACGGCAACGTAAGATTAAGCATTCATGCAGAAGACGCCGAAATCATAAGGATAAACCTAGAAAAAACAAGAGAAGAGATGGACAGGGAGAAACTGAATCCTCTTCAGGCATACAGCAAGGCCAGACCTCCCAGTTCTGAACGCATAGCCATAATTGAAGCCTTCGAACTTGCCCATGAAACTCACTGCCCCATTAACTTGCTTCATGTAAGCAGCCGATTAGCCCTTGAAACAATTAATGAAATGAAACGCCAGTTCCCGGACGTTGATGTGTATGTAGAAACAACTCCTTCCCACCTCACATTAACCGTGAATTCCGATGCTGGGATACATGGAAAGGTTAATCCGCCCATAAGATCTGGAGACGACAGAGATTTTCTGTGGAAAGGTATAATTGATGGTATGATCAACACCGTCGGATCAGACCACGCAGCCATAGAAGAATCCAGAAAGGGCAATGAGTTATGGACGGCAGAGAATGGCTATGGCGCCACAGAACTGTTGCTCCCTGCAATAATTACCGGGGGCTACGTCGAGAGAAAGATACCACTGGAGAAACTTGCATCACTGATAACAGCAAATCCCGCCAGGGTCCATTCTCTATATGGGAGAAAAGGGGATATTGCATTAGGCTTTGATGGCGATCTGGTTATTCTTGATATTAATAAGAAGAGAAAAATAAGATATCAGGACCTGCATTCGGCACAAGATTTCACCCCATTTGAAGGGCTCGAACTGTATGGTCAACCGGAGTATACAATACTGAGAGGCAACGTCACCTATTCAGACGGAAAGTTTGGTGATCCTCTGGGTGAGTATATAAAAAGACCAGTCGCGTGACGCAGTGGGTTCACGGTATGAACATTATTGAGAAGATACTCTATTTACACTCGGTTAATAAGTCAGGGAAAATAGAGCCTGGAGACATAGTAAGGGTCAAGGTGGATTTCGCCGTGCTTCTGGATATGGCGGGCCTACACCCGGAATTCCTCAGAAACCCCCCAAAGTCTGTTTTCGATCCTGACAAAGTGGCAATAATCTTCGACCATCTTGTGCCTGCCCCTACTACCGATGTTGCTGACGGAAACAGAAAGATCAGAAAGTTGGTTCAAAGATGGGGCGTCAAGAACTTTTATGATTACGGAAGGGGCGGAATATCTCATGCTCTTCTGGCCCAGGAAGGTTTCATCAGACCAGGTATGATTATAGCAAACACAGATTCCCATACGATTGCCATGGGAGCCTATAATTCTCTGGGGCGTGGGTTAGGCATGCCGGAACTGATGCAGGTGCTTTGTACGGGGGAGACGTGGTACATTGTGGGCAACACCATAAAGGTTAACCTAAATGGTAAGCTGCCGCTTGGAACTGAGGCAAAGGATGTTTTCCTTAAGATGGCCCAGGATATTGGAGATGCAACAGACCAGAACATAGAGTTTCATGGAACCGGCATTGAAAGTCTATCAATCGATGAAAGAGCTGTGATTTCAACAATGTGCGCTGAATTAGGGGCTGAATTCGTTGTGTTCCCTTATGACAGCGTGCTGCAGAAGTATATGGAAGAAAAAGGTTCACCGTCCCATGGAAAGATTGAGCCTGAACCAGATGCGACCTACAAATCCGAATATGACATAAGCCTGTCCAATCTGGAGCCCATGGTAGCTTTGCCGGATTTTGTTTCCAGGAATATCAGGGCGGTGGCTGATTTGGGGGACATCCATATTGACCAGGCGACCATAGGATCATGCGCAAATGGCAGGCTCCATGATCTGGAAATTGCCGCTAGGATACTAAAGGGAAGAAAGATAAGCAGGGACACAAGACTAGTAGTCACCCCTGCCACCCAGGAGATTTACAGGCAGGCGCTTGAACTTGGATATGTTAAAGAAATAACTGAAGCAGGAGGCATAGTTACAAACGCCACTTGTGGATCATGCTTCGGTGGACATATGGGTTTGCTTGGGGACAATGAAGTTGGCATAACCTCAACCACTAGGAATTTCAAGGGCAGAATGGGATCTAGAAGCGCAAGTATATATCTTGCATCCTCTGCAACTGTGGCCGCCTCCGCAATTGAAAGCAGAATAACGGATCCAAGAAAATACCTGAGGGTGGCCAGAGATGTCAACTGATCACAGATATGTTGGAAAAGCCTGGGTCTTTGGCGATAACATAAACACTGACCTGATGTACCCGCACATATGCTACACAGTTTCTGAGAACGAGAGACCTAGATACACCATGTGGGCAAATAGACCTGGCTGGGCTGAAATGGTTCAAGCAGGAGATATTCTGGTTGCCGGCAGAAATTTTGGCATGGGGTCTTCAAGACCTGCAGCTGCGAACCTAAAGGGACTGGGTATTTCGTGCGTTATTGCAGAATCAGTTAACGGCCTGTTTCTCAGAAATTCCGTCAATTTCGGCCTACCCATTGCAACAGTTCCGGGTATCAGGTCCAGTGTATCCGAGGGGGATAGAATTTCTGTTGACCTTGACCGGGGAGCGGTAACGGCTGCAACCGGAGAAGTCATCAATTTTAAGCCTCTACCCTTATTCCTGCTGGAAATCTTGGATTCGGGCGGAATCATCGAGGTACTGAAGAAGAAAGGTCTTCTTGATCTGTCTCCTTTCTGGGACTAAATTTGTCGATTTATGAATTTTTTTATTTCATTTGCAGTCGAAGAATGTCCTGGAGCTGATTGAAATCAAGCATTCTATCCCTGTAAGCAGTGGTTGAACCGGTGTCATAAAGGGTTCGGAAAAGATTTTCCATGGCGTATGTCACAGTCCTGACGGCGGATCCCGGGAAAATAACAATATTGAATCCAATACTCCTGAGGTCCTTGAAATCCATTATTGGTGTCTTTCCCCCCTCCACCATATTGATGAGTTTTAAGCCCTGAACCTCTCTGGCAATCCTGTTCACTTCCTCCTTATTCCTGGGGGATTCCACAAACGCTATATCAGCACCTGCATCCATATACATATTAGCTCTGAAAATAGCCTCTTCAATTCCAGATACAGTTATTGCATCAGTTCTAGCAATTATCGCAGCATCTCTCCTTGCTGCAACGGCTGTCTTGATCTTCAGGACCATTTCCTGGGCAGGTATGATTTCCTTTCCTGCAAGATGGCCGCATCTCTTAGGAGAATTCTGATCTTCTAACTGTATGGCGGAAGCCCCAGACCTCTCGAGAACTCTTACAGTGTATGCAACATTATCCTCATTTCCGTATCCGGTGTCGGCATCGCAGATGATGGGCACATCCACACGATTCTTAATTCTGCGCAGTGCGCTCTCTACATCTGTGAGATTAGTGAATGATAGATCTTGCATCCCCAAATAAGTATATGATATACTGGCACCACTGAGATAAAGAGCTTTGAATCCCGCCTTTTGTGCAATCAGGGCCGAAAGGGGATCGTATACACCGGGAGCAAGTATAGTTTCATTTTTGATAATATCAATCAGTGACATGTGTTGTAATCTGAACAAGGAATATAACGTCTCTTTTTGGGGTGAATGAAATTAGAATTAAATTCCAAGGAATAATATCCAAAAGTATGGGCAATGAGAATGAATTATCCACTTTTGATGTTATCGTCCTCGGCGCCGGTGGATCAGGTCTGGTAGCCGGTCTTTCTGCTGCGGAATCAGGATCTGAAGTTCTGATACTTGAAAGAACGGAGGTATATGGCGGGCACACACTTGAAACACAAGGAATGTTTCCAGTGGCCAACAGCAGATTTCAGTTGCAGCAAGGTTTTGATTTCCCTCCTGAACAAATATTTAATGACATAATGCGCATGAATCACGGTGAGGCAAACCCGGAACTTGTGATGGAGTTGTGCAAACAGTCCGGGAACGTCGCTGACTGGTTTGCTGATTATGTTGGGCTACAATTAATCCCTGTAACTGAGTTCAAATACTATGGCTATACCAGCTTCAGTATTGTTTCTCCAGCTAGCAGGTCTGGCTCGGATCTGGTCACTGCAATGAGAAAAAAAGCAGAAAATACACCGAACCTGACTATTGTTACAGGCAGAAGAGCTAAACTGAAAAAGGACACTGTATCAGGAAGTTTGTCTGTTGTCATTGAAGGTACTGATGAGTTGTTGAAATCAAAGAAATTTGTTGTGGCTACAGGGGGCTTCGGTGCAAATAAACGGCTTCTATCAAGATATATTCCAGATGCAGTGAATCTAAAATATTTCGGAAGCACATTTCATGACGGGACTGCAGTTTCCATTGCGAAAGACCTTGGACTTCAGCTTTCAAACATGGATTCATATCAGGCACACTCGTCCTTGTCTGCGGTTGGAACTCTTATTTCATGGGAATCCGTTATGAAAGGTTCAATCATAATAAATAGCCAAGGATCAAGATTTGCAGAAGAAAAGATAGGTTATTCAGAGTTTGCATCGAAACTTTCATCCCAGGAGGGTAGTTTCGGCTTTGAATTAATTCCAGATGGAATATATTCAGAGATGTACGATCTTTATTCGGATTTCCGCCTGACTGAGTCCGTTGGAGGATTTAGACATTGCCACAGTATTGATGAACTTGCCGATTATACCGGGGCTAATAAGGAAAAACTTCAGACATCCGTGGGATTTCTTACCACCAGTATCCTCCAAAAGTCATCAAGGGAAACCAGGATTTTTCCATTACACTGCGCGAAAATATTCCCTGCTCTATTCCATACCCTCGGCGGCATAAGAACAGACAGGTTCATGAGAGCCATTGAAGTTGGGGACAGGACGTCCGATACTGTGTATGCCGTCGGTGATGCAGCGGCCGGCATTTCTGGCCGCGGATCAACAGGTTACCTCAGCGGTAGTGGTCTGTTGATGGCCATCGTTGGAGGATACATAGCTGGAAAACATGCTACCGGAAAGTTACAATAGATCGAAGAAGCTCTCCTGCAACATGAATGATGAGTCATCAGGTGATGAATTACTTGAGGAAATAAGAAGGACCAGAGGATTTGTTGAGTCTTTCCATAGAATTCTCGCAAAGTACGATACATCTGCCCTGTCTACCTATTCCGAACTCTGGAGCTTAAATTTTCAGAGGTCGCGGCTTGACATCAAAACTGTTTCCCTCATAAGGCTTGCTGTTGTTGCTGCACTCAGGGATAGCACTGCCGTGGGGCATTCATTCGATCAGGCAATGGATAATGGGGCCAGCGTGGCTGAAGCAGTGGACGCTATCAAGATTTCAGCGTACTTTTCAGGTATTCTAACAATGGTTGATTCAATGAAGATTATTGAAGAAAAACTTAAGAAAAATGTTGATTAATTTCTGGTTTAACTTGAACCTAAAATATTATCTCTGAAAACCTTAAATAACAGATACACATGTTGCATTTTAATGGAAAGTTATTGGAAATATACCATAGCTGCATTCATAGGTGTCATGCTCTTCGCATTTGATTTCGAGCTGTTCTTGGCCAGCATACCTGGCCTCATCGGACTTTTCGGTTTCAGCTTGAACGATATCAATATAATCAATGATATTGCATTTGGCATCTCGGCCATAGCGGCCTTCTCATTTGGGGCACTGGCTGATCGATTTGGACGAAAACTTCTCTTCATGATAACAATCTTAATCTATGCCTTCGGGTCGTTCCTTACTGGGCTTTCATCAACAGTGTTATCATTCATAGGCGCAAGGGGAATAACATCAGTGGGAACAGGGCCCGATGAACCACTGGGATTCACTCTCACTGCGGAAACTGCTCCTGCTAAGGCCAGAGGAAGGCAGATGATGGTAACCTCACTTGGTTTTCCCATTGGACAGGCAATTGGGGCAGCTGTGGTCTATCTGTTTGTTCTTCATTCAGTTTATCTTCCCTACGTATTCTTCATAGGAGTAATACCTGCGTTATTCCTTCTTTATCTGAGGAAGGGACTACCTGAGACAGACAGATTCGCAGATCTTAAGGCTGCTCGTGAAAAGGTAGAGAAGGAAAAGGTCTCAAACGTGGAAACTAAGTATAAAGCAAATCTCCAAGAAGCTGTTAAGAACCCTTACATGCAACTTTTTGATTTGGATCTCAGAAGAAAGAGTATACTGATGGCTATTTACACAACAATTGTAGCCGGTAATGTTGCAATATCCCTCATAGCGCTTCCCATATATTACACGTCCGTGAAACACGTGTCATTTGCAAGTACACTTTCCTTCGAGTTCATTTCGTTTGCACTGGCAGCGGTTGGCTACGTTGTTGTTGCCTATGTAGGGAACAGGATAGGAAGAAGAAATATCATTTTGGCTTTTCTTTTCGTTACAGTCTTTTCCATATTTGGAATCATATACTCCACTACTCCAACTGAAGTTCTGGTTTTCAATGTTATTTTCATATTCTTCCTCTTCTCACAGTGGGCTGCCTGGCCTTTCTATCTAAACGAGATGTTTCCAACCAGGGTTAGGGCAACGGCAAGCAACTTCGGTTATGCATTTCAATGGATTGGCAACATAATATTCCCCACATCTATACTATCAATAGTGACCATATACACTGGTAACTGGGAGTTGGCTATAATACTGACAATGATAGTGCCAATTGCATTCGCCTTGTTCCTTACCGCGTTGCTACCAAGGGACAATCCAACTGCAGTTCTTGAAGCGAATGCAATTTAATTTATTGATTCATATATTTTCTTTCTTTTTTAAAATTCTATCACTAAGAAGTCGATTCATTATAAGATAAAATTTAGAATTATGTGTAAACTCTATATTCATAAAATCGTGTTTTATGAGTCATTTTGGAAAAATAAAGAGATTGCACACAAGAAAGATTTAGATGGCCTGAAAATAATGGATAAAATATATAAAAAATACAGGACGTTGTAAGACCAAAAATAAAGTGTGTACAGAATCTCCCTTGAAGGAAGAGATTCAGGACTTTATTGATAAAAATATGGGATTATAAAATGTTCAATATGAAATACTTCCAAAGACTGGAAAAATGGAAAGATCGAGAATCGGAGAACTTCTGAAATCAGGGGTAATTTCTTTGACTGCATTGTTAGAAGGATCCGAGCAAAACATAATCATATATTACTGTCGACCCAATTTCCAAAGGGAGTATCAACAAGATAGGTTTCCGTTATCCGACAAGGACTTTTCCGCAAAGGGAATTTCATGTTCACCGAATCCAGAATAAATACAATCACTGTACGAAAAATCAAAAAATGTGCTTTGCAATATATTCAGGGAGTTTCAGCGATTCATCACTGGGGATGGCAGTCAAAACAGTCTTCAGTGCCAGAACTCCGGACCAGTGTGGGAGTTTCTCGTCCATTTTTTTCTCAGAGGGACCATTTGTGTTTACCTTAACAGATATCTGCTCCAGGGGGAGTTCAAGGAAACCGGTGGCATTGATTTCAGCTCTTGACGGGTGCCTGCAGTCATTCCACCTTCCTTGGACCATCTTCTCTGCAAGAGCTTCAGATATTGAATATTTTCTGTCATATTCAGTTACGTCTCTCATGCTTCCAAACACCATCACAGATCTGTAATTCATGGAAGTGTTGAAGGCACTCTTGGCAAGGACTATGCCGTCAAGTACTGTAATATCAACGCATACGGATATCCTCGATATTAGAACATTATAGAACCTGCCTTGCTTGGAAGAGTGAAAGAATATGGAACCGCCGATTCTTGCGAATGCCATTGGGATGTTGTAAATTGTACCGTCACTGGTGAAGGCCACATGGGCTACCAGTGACTGGTCTAATATTGAATATGCCATATCCCTGTCATAAACGGCCCTTTCGGGATGCCTGTGCACATCAGTAACTATGCTCATAAAAGTTCCACATCTATATACTATATTAAATGTCTGATGTTAATCGTATGGTCAACATTTATGCATATTTTTCACTATAATTAGCAGTAAAATGAATAAAATTCTATCTGAAGTAACTTCGCAGGAAAATGGACATATTAATTAAGAGATATTACATGATCAATTATGAGGATAACCACAGTTAACCCCTACAGCCAGGAAAAGCTGGGAGAATATGAGGAATATGATGACAACAGGTTGAACGGAATACTTTCAGGACTTAAGGAAGCGCAGAGGGAGTGGGAAAAAGATATTGACAGGAGGATCGACTACTTCCGCAGTGTCCTGAAACCAAACCTGAGCAAAAGAAGAAATGAGCTTGCAAAACTCATTACAGAGGAGATGGGCAAGCCAATCACTCAGAGCCTCAGCGAGATAGACAAATGTATAAAACTGGTGGATTATGCCATTAATGATTACCCCCATTATCTTGAGCCACAAACCATAAAGACCGAAGGAAAGAAGACATATGTGCGGTTTGACTCATTAGGTACAGTTCTTCTCATAATGCCCTGGAATTTCCCGCTTTGGCAGGTGATGCGTGGCGCAGTTCCGGCAATGCTTGCAGGAAATGCCATAGTTCTCAAGCATGCATCCATTGTTACCGGCACCAGCCTTATGATTGAGGAAATTTTCTCCTCAGAACTGTTCAGGTCTGTGATAGTTTCAGGTTCCCGAGTGGGGAAACTGATACAAAAGGTTGAGGGTGTATCGCTTACAGGATCAAGCGGAGCAGGTAAATCTGTTGCCCAGGAAGCAGGCAAACACCTGAAAAAAGTCGTTCTTGAGCTCGGCGGTTCCGATCCATTTATTGTACTGAAAAGTGCCAATGTGCACGAAGCATCTGAAAATGCAGTATTTGCAAGAATGCAGAACAATGGGCAGAGCTGCATTGCCTCAAAGAGATTTATTGTTCATGAGGATATCTTCGAAGAGTTTGCTGATGAAATAGCAGGGAAGTTCGCAAACGTGAAGGTTGGCGATCCACTTGACAAATCAACATTTCTTGGGCCGCTGTCCTCCATGGACCAGACGAAGACGGTCAGGTCACAGATCGAGAATCTTTCAGGAATGGGCAAAGTATCGTCTTTCGGACAGTACTCTGGTGGAATAGTTCCTCCAACAATTGCACACATCTCAGGAAAGTTTGAGGAAGAAGTCTTCGGGCCGGTTGCAATCCTCACCAGATTCAGGACAGATCAGGAAGCAATTGCGCTGGCAAATGACACTCCGTTCGGTCTTGGAGCATCCATATGGGGCCACAGTGACGAGGCAGAACGCATTGTTCCTGAGATAGAGGCTGGTATGGTATTCGTGAACAAGATTGTGACCTCCGATCCACGTGTCCCATTTGGGGGAGTGAAGCAGAGCGGTATTGGGAGGGAGCTTTCAAAATTCGGCACAAGGGAATTCACCAACATAAAGACTGTCTGGATAGACCATTAGATTCGATTCCTGATTCCTGTTTATTTCGGGAATCACCATTATCTTTTCACACTTAACAAGTTTTGACTCTATCAATTATTGTACAGAAATGTTATCCGTTCCTGAAAATACATTGAAACACTGGTGGCTTCAAATCTACAATGCAGTCAAATTTCTAAAATTAAATTGCTGTTATTTGGACATTAGCATACATCAAAACGGAACTTAATTCACCATGTATAAGAACATAAATGTAAATTTTTTAATAAGTTCGTGATATGGTGTGCAATGGACGAGACCAAGAGAAAAGATACCGGTACAATTAAGCTTGATGAGACAGACAAGGAAATATTGAAGCTTCTTCTGTATTCAGATGAGGCAAATCTCAAGAACATTGCCGATAAGCTAAGGGTGTCAAAATCCACTGTCCATAACAGGATAAAAAGGCTGCGGGATGAAAAGTTTCTTAACGGGCTATACCCGAACCTGAACATGAATAAGATCGGTGAACAGATTTCTGCCATCACACTTATTGAGGCAAATTACAGCCCGAATTATTCAATTGAGGTCGGTGAAAGAATCGCCAAGATAAAAGGAGTCTGGGCGGTATATTATGTCATAGGGGAAAATGACTTCGTGGCAATGATCAGGGCAAAATCAAGGGAAGATCTTGAAAGGATAGTGACTGAATTTTCCAACACTGAAGGAGTGGAAAGAACGAACACCATTATGGCGCTGAGCGTGATCAAGGAAGACCCCAGGGACTCAATTATTTTCTGATAACTGTTTGCCTGGGGGAGAGCATTGCATATTTGACATGATCCAATGCACTGCACCATCTGCCGGATTATTCCCGCAACACTCCCACTGGAAATAATTCAGAAATCAAACCGGTACATGCCCAAAAATGCACATAATATCTTATTAAGTGAATTTTTATAATTATAATGGTCCGTCGATTTTTTCTGATGATAAGAAATTTGCCATACATTGTTTCATGTTATGCAATCCTGTGATTAAATTGAAGCATTTTTCTCAGGATGCTGAAAAGTTATTCAAGGAAATGAAAATCTAATTTAGGCATTCAGATGACAGGACCAGTATCTGAAAAAAATTTAGCTTCCCATGCCTAATGGTACTGAAGTTCAGTAGTATGCAACGAATACTGAAAATTTTTCTATTTTACAGAACATTTTAATACACTTGTGCAATTAATACTTGGTGGAAAATTGGAAAAGGTAGAGCCAATAGCAAACCACGGAGAGGAATCGGTATCCACTTCGCTGACATACGCAACCTGGCGGAAGCAGGAAGGGTGGAAGCCCCTTAAGATAGTTGACGCAGAGGGCGTGAACTTTGTGGATTCAAGCGGGAAAAAATATCTGGATCTATCATCGCAGCTAATGTGTTCCAATCTTGGTCACAAGAACATGAACATTATCCGGGCCATAAAGAATCAGGCCGAAAAGATTGCCTATATTGCCCCCGGCTTCAATACGGAAGTCAGGGAGGAACTGTCCTCAAGCCTCAAGACGATTCTTCCGTCAAATCTCAACAAGTACTTTTTCGCGACATCAGGAACTGAAGCCAACGAAGCTGCAGTGAAGATAATAAGAATGTATAAAAGAAAGGAAGGAAAGACCAAGATAATCTCGGCATACAATTCCTATCACGGTTCAACAGGTTCCAGCATACAGGTCACCGGTGACTTCAGGCGCATTGAGATAGATGATGTCCAGCATTCACCGGGATTCCTTCACATACCGCAGCCGTACTGCTACAGATGCCCTTTTGGGCTGAAATATCCGACATGCAATGTTGCCTGTGCAGATTATGTTGAATATGTCATAAGGAACGAGGGGCATGTGGGAGGCATCATTCTTGAACCTGTTACTGGAACAAATGGCGTGATTGTCCCCCCAAAGGAATATCTTCCAAGAGTCAGTGAGATAGCAAGGGATAATGATGTGGTATTTGTGGCCGACGAGGTCATGACAGGCTTTGGAAGAACTGGCGACTGGTTTGCGGTGAATCACTGGAAGGTGAAGCCGGATATCATAACAACAGCAAAAGGCATCAGCGGAGCTTACATGCCCCTGTCCCTGACTGCCACTGACAGGAGGATTTCTGAGTATTTTGACGAGAATTACTTTGCTCATGGCCACACATATGAAGCGCATCCAATGACACTTGCTGCTGGCGTTGCAGCCATTGAGGAATACAAGAGGCTGGACATAATGAAGAAGGTGACCGGAATGGCACCGCATTTTGCCAGCAGGCTTGAGGAAATTAAGGAAAGACACAATTCAGTGGGGGATGTCAGGCACATTGGCCTTTTCGGGGCAGTGGAACTGGTAAAGGACAGGGAGAAGAAGACTCCGTTCAACAGCTATGAGGAGAAGGTGGCAGGCAAACCCTTGATGACAGACCTCGTTGCAAAAAAGGCAATGCAGGACGGCGTTTATATTAGCACATGGGTGACCAACCTGATGATTGCTCCACCACTCATAATATCCCAAGAAGATCTGGACAGGGGATTTGACGCTCTGGATGCAGCCCTGTCCATTGCAGACAAGGAGGTGAGATAATGAAAAGCGGCATGCATGAAAAAGAGAAAGTGGAAACAGTTAGAAACTACCTTGAAGGCAAGCTTCAGGACATAGAGGGAGAACCCATCTATGATGTCTACAACCCGGCATTCGGAAAGGTCGTTGCCAGGACTGCAGGTTCGGGACCAGGGGTGGTTGATGCCGCAGTGGATAACGCCCGGGAAGCCTTCAGGAGTTGGTCCTCGGTCCCAGTCACTGACAGGGTGAAAATCCTGTTCAGGCTGGAGAGCCTCATGAGGGAGAATGGCGATGAGATAGCACGAATAGTTACCACAGAGCACGGGAAGACCTTTGACGAGAGCTACGGAGAGGTGATGAGGGCAGTAGAGAATGTTGAATCAGCTACAGCAGCAACATACCACATAATGGGCAGAAACAATTCAGATATTGCCAGAGGAATTGACGAGGAACTGATCCGTGAACCCATTGGGGTGTTTGCCGTAATTGCACCTTTCAATTTTCCTGTAATGGTGCCATTCTGGTTCATACCATATGCCATAGGGCTTGGCAATACAGTTGTGGTGAAACCATCTGAGAAGGTACCCCTAACCATGCAGTATGTTTCCTCCCTGTTTGAGAAGGCGGGTATCCCTCCAGGGGTAGTATCAATAGTGAACGGTGGCCAGGAAACGGTTGAGGCTCTTCTTTCCAACAGGCACATATCCGGATACAGTTTTGTAGGATCAACCAGGACAGCCGAAATAATCCACAGGCGCGGCACTGAAACTCACAGGCGTGTGCAGGCCGGCGCCTCTGCAAAGAACTACGAGCTGGTGATGCCAGACGCTGACCTCAAGAGCGTGATCCCGAGCCTGATAAGCTCATTTTTCGGCAATGCAGGGGAACGCTGCCTTGCAGGTTCAGTACTTGTGACCCTGCCTGAAAATCATGAGAAGGTGGTGAATGCCTTTGCTGAAGCAGCTTCGAAGTTAAGGCTTGGCTTTGGGCTTGATGCAGACACTGACATGGGGCCGCTCATCAGGGAGGATCACCTGAAGAGAGTGGAATCCTACATTGATAAAGGTGTGGAAGAGGGTGCCAGTATGATTCTTGACGGCAGGAAGAAGAGATCCACAAAACATCCGGAAGGTTATTTCCTTGGCCCGACCATATTTGACAGTGCCACAGGTGACATGAAGATAGTCACTGACGAGATATTCGGTCCTGTGGCGTCCGTGATGGAAGCAGAGAACCTTGACAGTGCAATAGAGGCAATCAACAGGAGCAGGTACGGAAACTCTGCAACCATCTTCACATCGAGCGGAAGGAGTGCAAGGGAATTTGTGCATGGCGTTGAAGCCGGCAATTTCGGTGTGAATGTGGGTGTCGCGGCGCCCATTTCATTCTATCCCTTTGGCGGTTACAAGGATTCCTTCTTCGGAGACCTGCATGCACAGGGTGGAGATGACCACGTCATGTTCTTCACCGAGAGAAAGGTTGTAGTATCCAGATGGTGAAAATTTTTTTTCATTCCATATTATTTCTGATGCATTTTTCAACAACAGGCTTCCCCATGTTTTCACATTGTTGAAATTCATTTTTCAAGCCAGTGGTGTATGTCAAGTTCCTGAATTTGTACTGGCATTTTGAATTAATGAAAAGAAGTGTATTATCCGCAAAAAATCGTGGGATCACTGAACTTCCTTCAGTGCGTCCCCAAGTATGTCGATTCCCCGATCGGCAAGGTCCGGCTCAATTGTCAGTGGTGCCATGAATCTCAGGACATTTGAATAGTGCCCGCATGTATGCATCAGTACACCGTGCCTGAACATATACTCCTTGATGCGGGCAGCCCTTCTGGTTCCAGGTTTCTTTGTGGCGGGGTCATCAACCATCTCCATTGCAATCATGTATCCCCTGCCCCTTACCTCACCTATATAACTGTTATCCTGGGCAAATTCCTCCAGCCTCTTCAGAATATGAGAGCCATTTGACCGAACATTCTGAAGAACACTGCTATCCCTGAGGTAGTTCAGCGTGGCATTGCCCGCCGCCATGCCAAGAGGATTTCCCCTGTAGGTTCCAAGATGGAAACCGGGAGGAAGCTTCTCATCATATTCATTCCTGTAGGCAATCATGGAAATTGGGATTCCTTCTCCAATGCTCTTTGATACGCACATTATGTCAGGTGAAACTTTTGTGTATTCACTTGCCCATATTTTTCCAGACCTCCCCACTCCAGACTGAACTTCGTCAAGAATCAGGGGCACGTCGTGTTCCTGTGTGATTTCCCTTATGGCAGGTAGAAAATCATCAGGGGGTACAACATAGCCACCCTCCCCCTGTATGGGTTCTACAATGACGCCGCCTATTTCACCGGGACCGGCGTATGGATCAGAAATCATGTGACGGAGCATATCTCCTACATAAGCAGACATATCCTCCTTTTTGACGTGAAATGGGAACCTGTATGCATAGGGGTATGGTATGTATGCAATGTCCCTGAGCCCTATGCCTGCATATCCGCGATAATGCGGGTTTGATGTGGCAGAAATTATCTCGCCTGAAACGCCATGATAGCTGCCGCTGAAAGCTACGATAGTCTTCCTGCCTGTTACATGCCTGGCAAGCTCTATGGCCGTTTCACATGCCTCCGCGCCTGTGACAGTGAACATGGTTTTTGATCGATCTTTGAGCCCGGCCGGCAGTGTTGAGTTGAATGCCTTCAGAAAATTCATCCTTGTCTCGGTGGGCATTTCGTTTATGTGTACAACTCTGTCAAGCTGATCCCGTATTGCATTCCTGACAGGCGGAAAACCATGACCCAGGTTGATGACGCTGACTCCGGAAAAGAAGTCAATAAATCTGTTTCCGTCAACATCCTCTATCGTGGAGCCCCTTGCCCTGGAGACCCCGATTTTGAACACCGAGGTGTAGGTTCTGCTTGCAGTTTCGTACCGGTCCTGATCAGCAAGCATTTTCAGGGATTCCGGCCCGGGAACATCGGTAACAAGCCTAGGTGCATCCTCATAACTTCCCCATTCTGCAGATTTCATATTGCCACATCCAGCCCCGGCATGATAGCAATACTGAGATTCTCATCTCACGTTGAAAAGAGAATTGTATAGTATCATGCCTGCTTTCCTAAACAAATTATAGTATTGATGGATATTAACTTAACTATTTGCAGGGAATTGATGTTAAATATGGAAAATAATAAAAATATTTATGATGATACTGCACCACTGCTGGTCTCTTCATCCGCTGGCTGTTCAATGGGTCTTGGGACTCTCCTGACAATGTGTGATTTCAGATTCACGTCCATGGAGTCCCTGAGCCCTTCGCCAAGCAATCCGAGACCAAGGACTATGAGCAGTATGAATGCTGCAGGTATGAGCCCTTCCCACGGGTATGTGTAAAGTGTCGTGGTGATTGATGATGCCATCAGTCCCAGCTCAGGGGTGCCAGCAGGTATTCCAACTCCAAGGAAACCCAGAGTTGAGAGGGTAAGAAGTGCAGTTCCGATATCCATGGTTGCGTAAACAATGACCGTGGGGATTATGTTTGGTATGAGATCATTCTTGAATATGTACCAGAATGATAGGTTCATTGCTCTGGACGCTGTGACGAAATCATTGGCTGATACTTCCAGCACTCCTGCCCGGACAATACGTACGTAGGGGGGCCACCAGACTATGGTGATCGCGATAGTTGCATTTATGAGGCTGGGACCAAGTGTGGCAGCAATGGCAAGTGCCATGATGAGCCCCGGAAATGCCAGGAAGAGGTCGGTGAACCGCATTATGACCTCTTCACCTGTTCCCCTATAGAAACCAGCGACACTTCCCAGTACAAGACCAACGAGGACTGATATTCCGACAACCATGGAAGGTATTGCAAGATCAATGGGTATGGCGGCAAGGATACGCGAGAATATGTCACGGCCAAGTCCGTCAGTTCCAAATATGTGTGCCAATGACGGCGGAAGATTTGCGCTGGAAAGATTGATCTTATATGGATTGTAGGGTGTAATATGGGTGCCCAGCAACTCAAACAGGATTGCCACAATTACGAAGAAGCCTATTATAATGAGTCCAGCAAAGGAGAGCTTATTGGCGTATATATCAGACAGCGTACCTTTAAGCCTCTGTCCGACAGTTCTTTCATTGGTCATGATCTCTCACCCGAAAGTGTGATTCTTGGATCAAGCACCGCATACAGTATATCTGCCACCAGGTTAGCAACAACAACAGCTATGGTGAACACAATTACAACAGCAATGAGCACAGGATAGTTATCGGAAACAACAGCATTGTAGGCAAACCTTCCAATTCCGGGCCACGAGAAGAGTTCCTCCACCACTACTGTTCCGGAAATCAACCATCCGAACATTACAGCCACAACAGTATTTGCCTCTATGAGTCCGGTCCTCAGGATATGGTGACGCTGGACCTCCTTCATTGGCAATCCCTTTGAATAAGCTGTGCGAACATAAGGCATCCATCTCACCCCCAGCACCCCTGATCTGCTGATCCTTGTTACCAGACCGAAGTTAAGGAAGGCCAGTGTTGCTGCTGGAAGAATGAGATGATACATGCCGTTCACGAAATCACCAATATGGCCTGTGATTATGGAATCAAGCACAAAGATGCCTGTGATACGGGGCGGAGCAGTGAGATAAGAGGAATACATGCCACCCACAGGGAAAATTGGGATATATGATGCGAAAACGCTGATGGCAAGGGCAGCACCAAGAAATGTTGGGGTCGACCAGGCCCCAAGATAAAATATCCTTATGAGACTGTCTTTCTTGTTGCCGAAATTCATTGCTGACAGATATCCAAGCCCTATGCCTGCAATGATGATTATGATGAATGCCATAAGGACAAGTTCAAGTGTGTTGGGAAAGTAGAAGAGGATCTCGCTGAGAATAGATTGCCCTGTTACAGGATCTATACCCAGATTTCCTGTCGCATAGGAGGACAGGAAATACCATAACTGGATGTATATGGGATCATTGAGATGATATCTCAGCTTGACTGCAGCTATCGTGGATGCCCTAGCCTTGGGACCTGCCCAGAGAACAGCTGGATTTGTGCTGAGAAGATGTGAGATCAGGAAAACAATGATTATGGTTCCGAAAACCAGAAAAACTCCCTCTATGCTTCTCTTAATAATATAAAAAATCAGTGAACGGTTTGAATCCATAACCGCTCACCATCAGGTATAATAGACATCGTTCCAGAACATGAAATAGCCAGCTGCTGACCCGGCCGGATTTGGAATAATTCCCGCCAGGTTGTTTGAATGGAAGGACAGCATGTAGGGAACATTGAGCCAGGCAAACCAGTAACTGTTGTAGATGCTTGTCACGATGTTGGTGTAATTCTGCACTATATATGTGGGATTGTTTGTTGACGTTGCATTGACGGTCATGTTGAATATTGTGGAGTTGTAGTTGTAACTGCCTCCGTATCCTGATGCACCCACATAGCCTTCGTCAAGTATTGCATCAACGTAATCTTCCGTTGCCGTATAGTCTTCAGTGTAGTAGCTGATGCCGAAATAATGTGTGGTCGAATTCGCATTAGTGCCGAATATTATGGATTCCCAAGTGCTGTGAGAAACTCCGTCAGATGTTATAGGTATCCCTATAGCCTCAAGATCGGCAATGATGATCTGAGCTTCGTTTGTCTGCGATGAAGAATCCACATCGAAGGTGAATGTTGCAGGTGGGAATGTACTTCCACCGGAATTCAGTACCGTATCATTTGGAAGTGTTGCCTTATAACCGGCATCCGCAAGGAGATGCGCAGCCTTCGCAGGATCGTATGAATAAGGAGAGAGACCCGAAGTAGTCCTGTTATAGTACGGGAAGCCTGCGGGAATCGGGCCTATCCATGAAGATGCAAGCCCGTGATATACCGCACTGATTATGCCGGTGTAGTTTATGGCATAGGATATGGCCATTCTCACGTCAAGATTGGTGAACGCGGAAAATGATCCGGGGTCCATGTACACATAATAGGTACCCTCAGAACTGCCGAACCTGACAGGCAGTACGCTAGTGTTGAAGCCACCTATTCCCTTGAGTGTACTGTAATATGAGGATGCGGGTGCATCTATGACCTGGAGCTTGCCAGCTTTGGCCGCGGAAATGGACGTCGAAACTGGCTGGTAATCTATGATGACCTCGTTGAGCTTGGCAGGCTGGATTGCATAGTTGATGCTGCTGTTGCTGAGGTTTTCTGCCCAGTAGGTAGTGCTCTTCTCAAGGACTGCGGTTGAGCTTGGCACATACTTCTGTAGATAGAATGGACCGGTCCCCATTGTATTTGTGGTCATGTATGAATTGGTGTTATTTCCACTAACACCGCCATGGTCATCAACGAATACTGGATCAACCGCCGCTGCAGGCGGGGTGGATAATGTTGCCAGAAGTGCATTGAATGACACATCTCCGTTGTAGCCATATCCC
>JAKAUW010000045.1 GCA_021817455.1 Thermoplasmata archaeon
CTCTTTGTTTGTAGAAACTAGTTTCTTGTCGTCTCCAACATACATCTCGAAGTTAATTTTGATAAAATCTCCGTCATCCATTAGTTATCACCGAAGATGTGCAATGCGACGAAAGCCCGAAAACCTATTTATATATATCGAAGTAAAAGTCGGCGACATACTGGCAAGCAAAAATTGCTGGTCTCCACATATAATGCCATCATTATGCACTGTCTGATTATTTTAAATACATATATTTTTACACCGAAATATATTTATAAAACAAACAACTGTTAATATGTTGCAAAGCAGCAGTTTTTCAAGTGAAGCCATTTCAGCAATCAACATTGTTAAGAACTTCCGAGAGAGGAAGGCTCTGTCCAATCTCAACATACGGATTCCGGAGGGAAGGAGGGTAGCCATCCTTGGGCCTAACGGGGCTGGGAAATCAACCGCCTTGAAAATAATATGCGGCATACTGAAGCCTGACTACGGCGAAGTTAAAATACGGGGGCATGAACCAAACTCTCCCGAAGCCAAAAAAGTGCTGGGGTTTCTCCCTGAGGATGCAAGCCCTTATCCGACACTTTCTGTGAGGGAAAACCTGGAATACATCGGGGCTATTAGAAGTACAGAGGAACTTGGTGACAGAATCCATGAGCTAGTGAATACACTGGGCATTTCGGAATACCTTGAAAACAAGGTCTCTGCACTTTCCAGGGGAAACAGGCAAAAAGTGGCAGTAGCTTTAAGCATCATACACCGGCCTGAGATTATGGTCATGGATGAACCGTTGAATTATCTTGACATTCCAACCCAAGAAAGCCTCATTTCCATGTTTTCTGAGATGAGGGGAACCTTTCTCGTATCAACACATATAATGTCCATAGCAGAGAAACTCACTGATTACGTCATAATCATTGCAAGGGGACAGGAAATTTGGAATGGTCCCACAGATGACCTGAGGAAAATGGGACACGGCCAGGAAAGCATAGAACAAATAGTTTCAAGGTTGATGAAAAGTGTATAGCCTGATTCTTAAGCTTTTGATCCGTACTAGGCTGAGCAGGTATTATCTTCTCTTTTTAGGCATTATTGCGCTCATCGATGTTTCTGTCTCATTTTCAGGAGTAGGTCCTGCCGCTGGCACACAACCCCAATCACTTGGAGGTGCAGTGGTCTTGCTATTTTTCTATTATATTGCACTTACAGCGGTCACACTTCTTGGGAATGGACTTGGAATGACTAAGCCAGACTCTGATTTTCTTCTCCCATCCTCCATAAGGGGAAGGACTTTGAATTATGCCCTTTTCACAGTCCAGTTCATATCCATTTCCATTATTTTCATAATCCTCTCCATTTCTTACACCGTCGGATCCAATGGCATTTCTGCAGATTCAGCTTTGGTTGTCATGGATTTCCTAATGCTAGGAATCTCGCTTACCTCAATTTCTGTTATTGTATCGGATTTCGGAATGCCATACAGGGTCCTGGTATTTGCTGTCATTTCAGCATATATACTCTCCTTTATTGCGGGATTCCAGTACTCTCCATTCGCTTTTTACCGTGGCCATATTGAGACTTCTACAATAGGTACTGCTGTGTTATTCGCTGTAACCTTGATATTTGCCCTTAGATGGGTAAATACCAACGATCTCTATGTGAAAAACCCAAGAAGGATTTCAATAATGAAGAAAGACACATTCAAGGATCGCCTTACTTTCCTTGGCATGAGCCCCGAAAAAGCCATATTTCGGCAATATTTCATGCATTTTTACTCAGGAAGGCCAGTTGGAATGTCAGGGTCAGTAGTTGCACTTTCTTACAGGTACAGGTTAAAAGCAACACTCCCACTTATGGCAGGGATCAGTGCAGCTGTGGTTGCTGGAGTACACATATACCGGCCCCAATCTGCAACTGACATTTACCCTGTTCTCATAATTCTCATAGTGTATCTTTCGTTCGTGGTGAATTATGCACTTTATGGAAATTCATTTTCAGTGGAACGTCTCTGGCTCACAGCCACTTCAATGCCTTATTTCAGGTATGTTAAGGGGATGATTTCGGCACAGGCATTGCAAGCCGCGGTTCTTGAATTGCCTCTCGGGGTCGCCATTGCAATTCTTGGCATCCTATATGGCCCAATACTACTCCCATTGATTATTGCCGTGGAAGTAATTACCCCGGAGGCAGTGGCCATAATGTCTTCATTGAATATTGTGTCAAAACCTCCCCAAAGCTGGGAAAATGCGATCATGGTGAGAAGGGTTGGCCTGAAGCGCATCATGTTGATGCTCCCATATGCCACCATATTGTTAAGTGGCCTTTTCATCTCTATCCTGTACCCAATAGGCGCTGTAGTGGAGGCTGTTGTTCTTGCAGTCCTGGTATATGCAATACTAACGCGTAAAAATTACTGGGAAGGCATGGTCTCCAAACTTGCAGAAAGCAGTTTTATCTGAAGGCTATTGTGTAATCACGCCTGTTGATCCGTCTATGTGAAGCGCGTCCCCAGGATTTATTGTTCCAACCAGCCTGGTGTTCATGAGCACGGTTATGCCCTTTTCCCTGATCATCTCCTTGAGTTTTGTGGAGATATTGGGGATGAATATTACGGCCCTGATTTTCTCCAGATCAATTCCGGAAGGCAACTCCTGCGCGTCCAACACCAGGATGTCACCCTCTTTTGAACCAGGTGTGAAGACTTTGCCAGTTAGGCTCTTTCCTGAGGGATAACCTCTTCCCACAAAATTACCCACTGTGGCGACCCTTACCTCATTGGTTCCTCCAAACAGAAAATATGGCGCCCCTGATGTTATAATGACCCTGTCCCCCCTCTTTAGGAATGTCTTTTTCTCCACATAGGAAAGTGCGTCAACAGGGCTTATTTCCTCATTACCACCTTCAATAACCAGTGGTTCAACCCCTCGGTAGAGGTTCAGTTTTCTTGCAAGCCTATCGGAAGTTACAGTGGCTATTATGGGGATATTCGGTCTCACTGCCGCAAGCATCTTTGCCGTATTGCCAGTCTTGGTAAAAGCAAGTATCGCGTCTGCATTGATTTCCACTGAAATCATTTTTGCCGCCCGTGCAATTGAATAGGCAACCTGGTTTCCAAGAAACACTTCTGGCTCTTTCAACTGGAAATCTCTTGACTCCACATATTCAGCAATTTCTTTCAGGTACTTCACGGCGGCATCCGGATAATCGCCAATTGAACTTTCCTCAGAAAGCATCAGGACATCAGCATTATCCAATATGGCGTTTGTTACATCTGAGACTTCTGCTCTTGTCGGGCTGCTGGATCTCACCATGGATTCAAGCATCTGGGTAGCTACAATTGTGGGCACACCTTGAATGTGCGATTCTTCGATTATCTTCTTTTGGGCTATTGCAACTTCCTTAAGAGGGAGTTCCACTCCAAGGTCTCCTCTGGCGACCATGATGAAGTCTGAGACTTTGGCTATTTCCCTGATATTCTGGAATCCGTTCTTGGTTTCTATCTTTGAAACGACGAACTGGTCTCCCCCTTCCTTCATGATGATTTCCTGCAACTCTTCAACATCCTCCTTTCTCTGGACGAATGAAAGGGCGAACATGTCAACTTTAGCTTCAATACCCTCCTTAAGGTAGGAAATATCACGGTCTGTAAGATTTCCTAGAGGGAGGAATTTTCCGGGAACATTTACCCGGCTCCTGTCCCTAAGGACACCATCATCCATGGACTCAAGCACAATGCTTCCCGAATCTTTTCCTGTAACCTTCATGCGTATTTTGCCGTCACTCAAGAGAACCAGATCCTTTGGGGCTAGAATATCATATATTTCCGGGTGTGAAAATGTAATAATGCCTTCATTTCTGGAATTGAGCTTGAACTTTTCCCCAGTCTTCACTTTCAATTCTCCACCGGGAAATATTCCAGTTCTTAGTTCAGGGCCCTTAAGGTCAATCATTATTCCAACGTACTTGCCTGTTTCTGCATTGAGCTTATTCACAAATTCTGCCACTTTGCCAATGTAGCCAGGTGTTACATGTGCGGTGTTTATCCTTATGACAGACAGCCCACTCTCATACATTGATAGAAGTGGCTCCCTTTTAAAACTGGAGGGCCCAATAGTTGCCACAATCTTCGTGCTCGACACGATACAATATATTTTGAATCTATTTA
>JAKAUW010000007.1 GCA_021817455.1 Thermoplasmata archaeon
GGGCCATAGAGCCCATTGGGGAATCCAAGAGCGATTACGAGATCCACAGAATGGTTGCCCAGAGGCTTGGGATAAAAGACGGGTTCCCGCCTCACGAGGAGTGGCTCAGGGAAGCGTACGAGGAAAAACTTGCCTTCCGCAAATATGGCATTTCCTGGGAGGAGTTCAAGCAGAGAAAGTACATCATTTATGATTGCCCCTCCTGGGAGGAATGGCTTGAGATCAAGAAAGGGCGTGGAGACGGCCCCCATGAAGGCGGATTAGCATGGTTTAACAGGGATGCAAAGGGCCTTCAGACCCCAAGCGGAAAGATTGAGTTTGTATCTGAAAGGATCAAGAAATCAGCTCCCGATGACAAAGAAAGGCCGCCCCTTGCGAAGTGGGTAGCAAGTGATGAACTTCAGACTTCTGAAAAAGCTAAGAAATACCCATATCTTGTTGTGGCAAACCACCCGAGGTTCAGGTTCCATGTGCAGGGGGATGACATAGACTGGATCAGGGAGATGTGGAAAATGAAGGGGCCAGACGGTTATGAGTATGAACCATGCTGGATACACCCGGAAATCGCATATGCTAAGGGAATTTCCAATGGAGACGTGGTGAGGGTATACAACGAAAGGGGGTCAGTGCTCTTCTGTGCGAAGGTTACTGAGAGGATCACACCCGGCACGGTATATGCAGAACACGGTTCTAAGATGGATCTTTACAGTGTTAAGGGTGAACTGGTTGACAGAGGAGGAAACATCAATTTTATTTCACCTTCTCCGGGTGAGAAATACCGCAGAGGTGAGGAGATAAAGATACCTGAAATGAATGTAAGCGGATTCCTTGTGGATGTCGAGAGAATCGACCCAGCTGAATTCCTGGATTTGGGAAATTCTCAAAATCTTAAACCGGGCGTACCCCTCAGGGAGGCTGATTAACCTTGGGCAAGAAGGAGTTTTTCATCGACCTTGACGAATGCACAGGATGCAATCTCTGCATGATCGCCTGCAAGGACGAGCATGTCGGCAATTCCCATATGCCATATACAAAGGAACAACCGGATACAGGGCACTTTTGGATGAATGTCAAGGGAATGGAACGTGGCCAGGTCCCAAAAGTCAGGGTTACCTATCTGCCTTTGCTCTGCCAGCATTGCGACAATGCACCATGCATGAAAGCATGCCCGGAAAATGCCATCATCAAGGGTGAAAACGGCCTTGTGATAATTGACCAGGAAAAGTGCACTGGGTGCGGGCTTTGCCAGGAGGCTTGCCCATATGATGTCATATACATGAATGAAGATCTCAACGTGGCCCAGAAATGCACTGGATGTGCTCACCTTGTTGAAAAGGGGGAAACACCCAGGTGTGCCGACATCTGCCCCAGAGATGCCATTTACTTTGGTGAAGAGGACGATCCGAAGATGATCAGGCTTAAGGCAAAAGCAGAAGCACTTCACCCGGAATTTGGCGCTAAACCTAAAGTCTACTACAAGGGATTGCCAAAGCCATTCATTTCAGGAATACTTGTGGATCAGGATGAGGAGGAAATTGTCCAGGGAGCCAGCATTAAGGCACAGGACCTGTTCAACGACCAAGAATATTCAGCAACTTCAGATGAATTCGGGGATTTCTGGTTCAGGAACCTGGAAATTGGTCACAAGTATCTCCTCACGGTGGAAGCCAGTGGCTATGGCAAACTTACCAAAGTGGTAACAGCCGACAAAGACAGGAATATTGGAGAACTCAGCCTGAAAAGAAAAAGAAACAATTTAGAAATCCAATCGAAATCGGTTGTTCCCTAGTTTAACTCCTTCAGTTTCTCGATAATTTCACGGCTGCTCATCACATATCCAAAGTTCTTCTGGAAATTGTCAAGCATGGGTCTGTGGAATTCGATTTCAGGAGTTGAGACGCAGTCTTCAACAACTATCGTGACATAATCCATCATATATGCCCTTCTGGCTGTCGTATCAACACAAAGGTTTGTCTGGGTGCCCACAATAACGAGGTTCTCTATACCGGCTGCCCTCAGGATGAGATGCATATCAGTATCAAGGAATGCGTCATACCTGTGTTTTACCACTACTGGTTCATCTTCAAGAGGCTTCAACTCTTCCAAAATCTCCGCACCCCATGTATTTGGGCGGCATATTGATGGATCAAGGCTTTTCTGGGATGTTCTGCTCACCCAGTTCTCAGTGTTTGTGTACTTGTGGTGGACTGTCTGGGTGTAGATTACTTTCATGCCATTTCTACGGAAATGGCCAATCATAGACTGTATCGCGGGGATGGTTTTCTGGACAGCCTCTAGGTTCTGGCCTTTCTTCCCAAGATAACCTTCGTTACTGATGAAATCATTCTGCATGTCGATAACGAGAAGCGCTGTTTTTTTAATCAACAGTTTGTTCTTGAACGTTTTTCCGGTTTGTCTGTCCATTTCCGGCACAACTCGTGATTAAATGCGCTTTTATTATTTTTTTTGCACTAAAGGCGGAATCCTGCCGGTGCAAGTCACTCTTCCAGCTCTACCGGCAACTGTTCGCTAATCCACCGCTGAATTCCACCAACCACAGTGGCAGCATTGAAGCCATTGTCCGCAAGGAACAGCGCTGCAACCTCACTCCTATTTCCATGTGCGCAGATAATTGCGTACCTGTCACTCCTGTTGAACTCATTGAGCCGTGAAGGGAGCTCGTTCATCGGAATTTTCAAGCTATTCTTTATTGTCCCAGACTGCCATTCAAATGGTTCCCTGACATCAATAACGGTGTATCGGTCAAACTCCCTGTAAACGTCATCGGGGGTGATTTCCCCAACACTTGAAAGCTGGAAACCATCCTGTTTCCACTTTGCCAATGCATCTGAGATCACCTCAGATACATTGAGGTCAACTTTCCTAAGCTCTTCCACAGCTTTTGAAGCAGTTTCTCCGTTTTCTGCAACAAGTCCCAGTTCGATATCAGTGCCGCTGAGCCATGACTTGATTGATCTTGCCCATCCGTAGGTGCTGAAGGGCGCATTGACTGATCCCGGTACGTGTGACATCATGAAATCATGGTTATTTCTGGTATCTAGAACAATTATTTCTTGGGACTGAATCTTTTCCATTAGCGAAGCGTAATCCATATTTCCTATCAGGTAGCCAATTTATTTCATCCTAATAATCTTAACATTATGGGGAATCACCACAGGTAAGGTTTGTTTGGAAACAAAGGGTAAACCAGCTCTAGAACTGATAATCATTATAAAGTGTGGTTATATTTATTTCATTTGTTTGAAAAAACTCACGATGGTTAAGATTATATGTCTGCATAAGTTCTTCTGTCCGCAAATGTTCAAACCCAATGAAGAGAAACAGTTAGGACCCAGATTGGGCATAAGCATCTGGTTTCTCGCTGCAATCTTCTTTGCCGTGATGTTCTTCGTTATCGTTAACGTAAGCAATACATGGAACATTTTCACAATTTATGCAACCCTTTCGTGGTCTTTTGGAATGCCAATCGTTGTGGTGAGTTTCCTTGGAGCGGTCAGATCGAGGAGCCTGAAGCTTTCAAGTTACACAGGAAGGATATCAAATCTCATAGTTTTCCAGATACCAACAATAGGTTCTCCGGAGGTACTTGGTGCACTTTACAGGGTTGTTGACTCCATTCTGAAGCACGCACCTAAGAATCTCGACAACTGGAGGGTCGACGTCGTAACAGAGGAGTATTCCCGTGCACTAAATGAGATAAGGGACCATTACTCATTCGATTCCCATGTAAACATAGTGGTTGTGCCCAAGGGATATGAGACTGTGAACAACTCCATCAACAAATCTAGGGCAATGCAGTACGGCCTTGAATACCACATAGAGAAGGGGGAAGTCGATGACCAGATTTGGTATTTCCACCTGGATGACGATGCCTCAATAGGGCCGGATACAGTCGCAGCCATCGCTGAGCACATAAAGTACAAGGGCGAGAAATACTACATTGCACAGGGCATCCTAGCTTTCCCGCATCATCTTTCAAAATCCATAATAGCAAAATTCGCAGACTCCATGAGGCCCACCGATGACCTGACAAGGTTCTATTTCTTCACATCACTTGTGAAGATACCTCTGGTGGGCCTACACGGTGAGAATCTGCTCGTCAGATCTGATATAGAGGCGCAGATAGGCTGGGACAATGGAAACAGGCCAATTTCAGATGACAGCTGTTTCGGGCTTCGTTTTTCAGAGAAATTCCCGGGCAAGTCATCATTCCTTCCTGCGTTCACTTATGGGGCATCCCCATCCACCGTAAGGGATATGCTCAGGCAGAGGAGAAGGTGGCTGGTGGACCTGACAAATCTCGGGCTCTTCGGCCCGCTTCCGTGGAAATACAGGCTCATCTTCATCTATTCAGTCCTGTTCTGGAGCAGCATGGTGACTCAGAACATAATCCTGGTCGCCATGATCCTGCAGTTTTTCCACCTGATCACCTTTACGCTAATTACGCCACCCATGGGCGTTATGTGGGCATTCACATTCAGTTTCTGGATCTGGTTCTACTGGAATGGGCTGCATATAAACAACAGCGTTTCGGAAAACCCGACCCCGTTCTGGAAGAATGCCCTGCTAATGATACCGCTGTTCTTCCTAGTCATAGGGCCCCTGGAATTCATAGGCGGGGCATGGGGAATTCTCGCGTTTGTCAGGAATGACAGGAAATTCGAGGTTATAAGCAAACCTTCATGATTTCCTGAAAATTTATTCCAGTTCCAGCAGATCAAATATCCTTGCCGCAGATTGGCAACTAATCTGTCCCGGGCTTGTTTTTTCCCCTGCATGGCAGTAAATCAGCCTTGAGCCAAGGATGGAATAGACAATTCTTGATGCTGGATCTCCGTCTACTTCCATGACAACAAGGTTATGGTGCCGGTTGAGCAAAGAGATGAGTTTCTGGGATGAATTTTCGTTCCTGCGGAGTGCTATTTTCAGGTACCTGCACTTATTGCTGTATTCGCTGGCCAGGGACTCGAGATCCTCAAATGCTGGGTCTTCATTCAGGTAATGCCTGGATAGAATCTGGCTACTGTAATCCAGCGTCATGGAATTGAGGTTTGAAATTTCTATGTCCACCAGGAATCCAGCTTCGATTGCAGTTCTAAGGAAACGTTCCCTTTTCTTTGTGTCCACAGAATTCCTTCCCCCCTCCACTGGGTCCCTGATAGTCAGGATGAGCCGGTTCCGGAATTCTTTGAAAATTGCAGGTTCAATGCCTTCCATGTCAGGGAGGTAATCCAACCTGACCTCTACCATATCCGAATGAATTCCGGGTATGGTGTTAAGCATCTGTGTGCTGTAAAATGGAACCGATGCAACCGTCTTAGTCAGGATCTTAATGTCAGCTTCCCTCCCAGTCTAATTATGTCATCATAAAAATGCGGGTTACTCTTTGCAACAGATTCAGCCCCATGTATTATGCCTCCGCTTCTCAGCGCGAGTATTGTGCCAAGCATTGCAATGCGATGGTCTTTCCAGTCTTTCACAAGGCCTTTGTGGTAAATTCCTGTGTTCCTGATAGATATTCCATCGCCAGCAGAGGCTTCAATCCCGAAAGACTCCAGTGTTCTAGTTATGGAAACGTTTCGGTTGCTTTCCTTGGTTCCTAGAAGCTGTGTGCCCGTTATCCTCGACTCTCCAATGGCAGCTGCAGCCAGTGCAGCAAGGGAAACAGCCATGTCTGGGGAATCCTCCACATTTTCCTCAAAGGAATTTACACTTTCCTTTCCACCGATATGCCAGGATTCATCATGCATGTAACTATCTTTTCCGCTTGAATGGATGATTTCCACAATCCGGGAGTCCCCGGAGCTCCAGCCTGTATGGTTAAGGCCAGTTATATCCAGTTCCCCTCCCGTTATGATGGCACTTATGGCATAAAAAGACGAAAGGAGAAAATCTCCTGGAACCTCTCCCCTGAACCACAACCTGGAGTCAGGAGGCTGAACTTTAATTTCAAGTCCCTTGAAATTCACACTGCAACCGAGGCTGTTCAGCACGCTGCAGGTCATTTCTATGTAAGACCTGGATCTTACAGGCGGAATGAGGTTAATTTTCCCACCTCCACTCAACAGGAGTCCATAAATCAGCCCGCTGATGTACTGGCTGCTTTCTGACCCGGATATTTCCACATTATCAGTTGTGATATTGCCTGAAATCCTTAAGGGAAGGTGATCGCTGCTCAGTGCAGCCCCATTATCTTGAAGCCAGGACTTTATGACTCCAAGTGGCCTACTTTCCAGAGTCTGGTCTCCAGACAGTGTGCAATCTATTCCAAGAAAACCGAGGACAGGCAGCAGCATTCTGAGTGTTGTTCCTGAGCCCCTGACATTGAGCGCAATGGAAGGTGAGCCTTTGTTGTCCATTGCGTTTTTGACACTGGATATTGCCGTTACAGCTGCCTGGATATCATCAGACACCTCCAAATTATCCAGGCTGATGTCACCCAGAAGGCTGGCAAACAGGAGCCGTATGGCTATGCTCTTTGACTGCGGTGCTTTGATCCTGCCACTTATCAAAGAGGGGGAAATATGGGCTTCCAATGCTATATTGGCCTCCTCACAATTGGACTTCCTAACATGGAGAACAGATCTACAATGGGGCCCTCTTCGTCCTCTTTCACAAGGGCAAAGAGTGAAGGCCCGTTCCCAGAAACGCCTGAAGCCCTGGCTCCAAGGTCCATTGCCTTCAGGAGAACATCAGTTTCGTAGCCTAACGCCTGGGAAACTGTAAGGCCGTTCCTGGCCATGGCTTCAATGTAATTCCCGGTGTGAAGCAGAGTTGAAATGCTTTTGAACGCAGGCCACCTCTTCCTCAACAGATCGGGATTGAATTCCCTCCGGGGTCCCCTGGGCAGCAAAACAAAAGTGTATCCATCGGGGAAAGGAACTTTCCTCAGGATTCTCATCTTAGTATTGTCACATATGGAAATTCCTCCGTAAAGGGAAGCCGCAACATCATCAAGGGCTCCCGTAACGGAAACTCCAGCCTCCATGGACAATCTTGCTGCAAGAACCGGAACATCCACTTCCATCCCGGTCAGAGAGGAAAGCGCGGATACTGCACCTGCAGCAACTGCACTGCTGCTTTTGAGGCCGCCACCCTGTGGGAGATCGCTTTTCACCATTACTGAAACCTCCCTCCCTGACTTGACCCTGAAAAAGTCTGTTATGGTGTCAAGAAGGGCAGAACCAGGTTGTTGGGGTCCATATGAGGCATCAACCTCAACATTGATGTCTATTGCGCAGGACGAGCCGAGTCCCAATGGTATTGCGTTTAGGATGGACACGCCGCCGTGGGTTATGACTGGCATTTTTTTATGTATTCCTCCCATCTTTCTTCAATGATTCCTGATTCCTTCTCAGAAAGCCTGGTGTGCGGGATGAGCCCTGATATCATGGCATGATCAACAAGCACAAGTGCCATCATGGCTTCGGCAACAGATACTCCCCTTACCGCAACAACAGGGTCGTGCCTTCCAGTGACTGATATTTCAGCCGGTTCCATTGTATCGAGATCTACGGTCTTTGCAGGAATCCTGATTGAACTTGTGGGTTTGAACGCACACCTCACAGCGATGGTTTCGCCTGTTGACAGGCCTCCCAGCATTCCACCTGATAGATTATTCCTGAACCTGAGAGTTTCCCCCTCGCCCATCACAATCTCATCAGCAGCCTCTGACCCCTTCAATCTTGCGGCACTGAAACCCATTCCGTATTCAAAACCAGTTACTGCAGGGATGGTTAGCATGGCGCCTCCAATGTCTGCCTTTATCTTATTGAATATTGGTTCTCCAAGACCCTGGGGAGCATTGGACGCGAATATCTCAGCGATGCCACCGTAACTATCCCCTTCTTTCATCGCGTTCTTTATAAGTTCAGTGAATTTCCCATCAGTATCAGTGTCAAGTGCCCTGGTCTGATATCTCTTTGAATCCAGTGATTCAATTGGATCAATGCAGTGTGTTCCTTCAATTGGCCCTATGGACCTGAGATACCCTGCTACATAGGTCGAAACATGCATGAGAAGCTTCTTTGCTATGGCTCCAGCAGCGACCCTAGAAATTGTCTCCCTGGCGCTTGCCCTTCCGCTTCCCCTGTAATCCCAATTTTCCCTGCCATATTTCCTTATGAGCGGAAGATCAGAATGTCCAGGGCGCGGTTTGTGGCTCACTTCAGAATAGAGTGAGGAAATTGCGTCGACGTTCCTGAATATAATGGACACCGGCGCTCCTGTGGTTCTGCCATTGAATAGCCCGCTGAGGATTTCAGGTTCATCTGCCTCCCGTCTGCCTGAAACCAGATAATTCCCAGTCTTCCTGAACTGGAGCTCGAACCTGAGATCATCAGGTGATATTGCAAGCCCTGCAGGTATTCCATCCACAACAACCCCCATTGCCTGGCCATGGCTTTCACCAAATGTCGTTACTACGAATTGCTTACCCAGTGTGCTTGACATTGACAACCTCCATTATTTCGTTAAACTCAGGGGAGATATTATTCCAGATTCTTTGGGAATGGATTGCCTGCGAAACCAGGATCTCTTCTCCGGTTATGAGTGAATGCTCTCCTTGGTTCCTCGTCCTGAAATCACCTGAACGTGATGAATAATTGAAGTCAACTGCAAGGGTCGCTTTCATTGCAGGAAACCTGAACTCAGGATAAGAGATGCAGTTTACAAATACATCAGAATCCATAACTTCAGTGGAGATTGAAGATCTGAGATTTACAGCCCGGGCATCTATGCCTGACCTGGAAAGGTCAATTTCCAGTTTCTCTGCCTTTTTCAGGCTCCTGTTGACGACAGTGATAAACATGCCCATATTGCCAAAGAGATAAGCGGCAGTTCTTGCAGCGCCCCCGGACCCGAAAATAATGCACTCCTTGCCAGAAAGGCCCAGTTTCCTTGCCTTCACTAAATCCTCCAGTGCCAGGTAGTCCGTGTTGTAGCCCTTGCTGCCATACACAAGATTTACGCTCCCCGTCATGGATGCCTCGCGGGAAAGCATCGGCAGCACTTTCGCAGTTTCCTCTTTGTAAGGTGTTGTTACATTGAATCCTGATGTTCTCCTGATGAGTGCCTGGATTCCTGTCTGGAAATCCTGTGGGGGGAGATCAAACAAACCATAGACTGCTTTGATTCCGTACCTGCTGAAAATGTAGTTGTGAATCCGGGGAGACAGTGAATACTTTATCCCGTGGCCAAGAAGCCCGAAAATTCCCAGAAATGTCTCCTTACTTTCGCTCAAGGTAACCACTGATGCTACTGAATTCTACTTCACAAACTTTTGGAATTCCTATGCTTTGGGGAATTGGGAGCTTGATTGTATGCCTGGTGCTTTTCTTGTCAGAGGCTATATATTCTGACAATTGGGCTCTATCCCCGGCCAGGTAATCCTTTTCTCGAACTGAAAACCCTAGATGCCTGATTAGTTCTTGCACCCCTTCCTGCACTTCCTCTGTGGCCAGGCCCATTTTCACTGCCAAATCTACCTCAAGAAGCATACCCCCAAGGACGGCATGGCCATGGCCTATGGAAAAGTTCGAGGCTGCCTCTATCGCGTGGCCGAATGTGTGCCCGAAATTCAGGACAATTCTCTTTCCGCCCTGATCAAACTCATCCTGGGAAACCAGCTCCATTTTATCCCGTATGCATTTTGAAATCAGGTATTCCGTTTTCGTCTGATCCTTCAGTACTCCATCCAAGGTGTTTTCCATGAGGAAACTGTAAAGGTCACTGTCCATTATTGCTGCATACTTGGCGATCTCGCCAATGCCGTCTTCAACCAGATTATGAGGCATTTTTCCTATCAAGGGCGTGTCTACTACAATCCTTGAAGCGCAATAAAAGGTTCCAAGCACATTCTTTACTCCCCTGAAGTTCACTCCCGTCTTTCCGCCAAGGGACGCATCCACCATGGAAAGGAGTGTGGTGGGGACAGAGGTATACGGTATACCTCTGAGATAAAGGGAAGCCGCAAGGCCTGCCACATCCGAAACTGTGCCGCCACCCACAGAAACAAGAGATGAACTGCGCTTGAATCTGCCCTCCATGAGCCTGTCAAGTATCTTCATCACGGTATCCAATGACTTTGAATCCTCTCCATCATTGATTTCAAGGGACTCAAAATTGCCATTCAAACCTGATTCGACCATCTGCCTGAGGGAATGGGGATACACAACAAGTGAATCCTCAAGCTTTCCAATGCTGGCCAGGGCACCTCCTCCTAGAATAATTTCCGTGGTGCCCCTGGAAAGCCTGTAACTGAGATTAAGCATCCTATACCCTGATTGCCTGCCTTAATGACTTAACTGATTCTGCAAGTTTTGCCAAATCCCGGACAGTAATCTGCTGTTTGCCATCACTCAGTGCCAAATCAGGATTTGGGTGAACTTCAACCAGGATCATGTCAGCACCGGCTGCAACAGATGATAATGTCATGGGGATGACTAGTTCCCTTGTACCTGCTGGGTGGCTGGGATCTGCGCAGATTGGAAGATGGGATTCATTCTTTCCCCTTGCAATTGAACCAATGTCCAGCGTGAATCTCGTCGCATTATCGAAAGTCCTTATGCCTCTTTCACAGAGGATTACTGACCCGTTGCCTTCGCTCATGACGTAATCCGCAGTTGCCATCCATTCAGTGTAGGTATTGCCCATTCCCCTCTTGAGGAGGATTGGCCTGCCGTCCCTGGCTACTTTTCTAAGAAGCTGGAAATTCTGTGCATTCCTTGAACCAATCTGAAGAAGATCAACTCCATTGAAGTCCTTCAGGTTGTCTGAGTCGAGTATTTCAGAAACAACTGGAAGTCCAGATGCCTCTCCCATCTTTTTCAGAATGTCCAGGCCCTCAGTACCCTTCCCCTGGAATGAGAACGGGCTCGTCCTTGGTTTGTATGCGCCTCCCCTTATTATGTGGGCACCTGCCTTTTTCAACTGTGAAGCAAATTCCTCAATATTTTCCGTAAAGTCGATGGAGCATGGCCCTGCTGCTATGGTAACGTCCCTGCCCACATGCACTCCTCCAACATCCACAATGGTATCATCACGCTTCCATTCCCTGGAACTGAGGATGAATTCACTGTCAATGGAAGTCTGGAACTCGATACCTGGATGGTCTACAGGCTTGCCTGAGTCTGGCCATGCAAGCAGGAGATTCCTGCTATACAACTTGAGCTTCTTAACGGAAACGTTGCCTTTTCCCAATTTCTCAGCCAGTTCAGAGGAGTCAGCATCTCCTTTTAATACAAAAACCCTGTATTTAACCAATTTAAATCCCTCAATTAGGGAAGATCAACTATACCCAATCCAACGCTGGAATACAAACATTCCCGCAGATATCTTTATATGATCTTCCTCGATAGCCATGACACTCTGTATCACTGTAAATATTTAAACGTTACTGTTTAGAATAACACTATTAATATGAATAGTTTTGAAAGAAAAAGCTGCGTTCAGACCTAAGGGGTGCTAAAGCTAAAAGTAATTCATACTGAAGAAGTAGCGTTTAAACTCACCATGAAAAAATAATGATTTGAAATAAGGTTACGATATTTCCACATTTCGGGCTATCTTTTGATATATTCATCAAGCAAGTTTTTTATATAAACTGTAGTTGAGCATGTGATAGATAATGACTGTGTCTCAAGGAAACTCTAGTTCTCAGTCGGGGAACAAGAAAGTTCTGGCGGCATTGTTGCTCCTTATTCCCATGGTCGTTTTTGCCATAGCACCAATATATAACTTCAAGGGGCCAACTCTGTTTGGGCTTTCTTTCTTCTACTGGTTTGAAACACTCTGGCTCGTTGTATCTGCTGTACTGTTTTTATTCGCAGCACGCCTGTTGAACAGCATGGAAGGTGACGAGAATTGACGTCCAGCATTCAAATGCTGTCTGTCTTCGTGGTCCTGTTCGCCTTTTTCGTGGGCCTTGGTTTCTGGGCATCAAGATTCAGGAAGGGAAATCTCGCGGATCTTGGCGAATGGTCTCTGGCAGGAAGAAGACTGGGGGTATTTCTGGCCTGGTTCCTTGTGGGGGCTGACCTTTACACAGCTTACACATTCATAGCGATACCATCGGCCCTGTTTGCAAATGGAACCATCTACTTCTTCGCAGTTCCTTACGTGGGAATGGCATTCGGCGTAGCAATTATAACAATGCCCAGGCTGTGGAAAATATCGAGGAAGAAAAATTACGTAACAGCTGTGGACATGGTTCATGACAGGTACAACAGCAAGACTCTGACAATCCTCATTGCACTTACTGGAATTGTTGCTGAGCTTCCTTATATCGCACTTCAAATATACGGAATGCAGGCAGTCCTAACAGTCATGATTGGGCAGTCAGTTACAGCTGACGTTGGAGTAATCTCAGAAATAGCGCTAATATTGTCTTTCATCATACTGGCTGCTTTTACATGGACAAGCGGGCTCAGGGGAGCTACAGTAACAGCCGTGATGAAGGATGCAATCATTCTGGTTTCAGTGGTTGTTGTCATTATTGTGATACCGCTAACGATCAAGGGAGGTTTCGCAGGAGCCATATCTACAGCAACTGCCGCCTCACCTGTCATAAATGGGGCTGCCAAGAACTTCACGGTCTTGCCAAACCTCCTCCTGAATGGTTTCATGAGCCTTGCAATAATGAGCGCACTTGCTCTTTACTTGTATCCCCATGCCATTAACGGCATACTCAGCGCAAACTCAACAAAAAGCCTTAGGACTTCAACGGCGCTTTTGCCTCTTTACGGTATCGGCCTTGCACTTCTGGCTCTCTTTGGCATCCTGGTCTACGCGTCACCTGCAGCAATGCACATAATTGCTCCAGCATATAACCCGGTGACAAATACAATGCCTACCGGATCTACTGTAAGCAACGTTCTTGCTGTACCAGCACTGATTTATGCAAACTTCCCCGGATGGTTCGTAGGATTCGCATTCCTTGGAATATTCATCGGAGGGCTTGTACCTGCATCAATCATGGCAATATCACAGGCAAACTTGCTTACCAGAAATGTAGCGAAGTTCTTCAGGCCCAACATGACTAGCGAGGGTGAAGCCAGGATGGCCAAGTGGGCATCAGTTATATTCAAGTTCATAGCCCTTGGGTTCATATTTCTGATTTCAGCCAGTTCGGCTCTACAGCTTCAGCTTCTAGGAGGAATTATTATACTCCAGACCCTGCCTGCCATATTCCTGACAATGTACACAAGGAGGTTGACGAAGTATGGCCTCATAGTTGGTTGGATTGGTGGAATGGGCCTTGGTGTTTACCTGGCATATGCTGCAAACGTCCACAACGGTGTTTTCAAGACATTCGCTACATCGCTCTTCAACTTTGGAGCTCCATTTGGCCCCATGTTCGTAGGACTCGCAGCCCTTGCCTTGAACCTCCTGCTTGTTCTAGTAATAAGCTTGGCAACAGGCGGCCTGAAGAACCCTCCGGCAGCCGCGGGTAACTAAATTCTCTATTTCCCATAATTTTTTATTTTTTTCAACCTTTTAAATATTTCATTTATTGAGAACATAGTGCATTTTCCGAGATTAAGTTGTTCCAGGGTAAACTGGCTGAATAAATTGCAAACCCCTAAGTAATTGGTTATCCAATTCAATAAAATGCATGGAATTATAGTTCCATGAAGGTCAACGTATGCCTGGTCCACCCCCCAAGTATTTATGATTTCAGGAAGAAAGATTTGAGGTCAGGTCCAATAAGTGATGTTGTTCCTTCAACTCCCATGTTTGAAATGTACCCTGTGGGGTTCATAAGCATGCTCAATTCCCTTGTAACAAATGGATACGACGCAAGGATAAGCAACATAGCTGTCCTGATGCTTGGTTCCAGTACCTTTGATCCTGAAAAATACCTGTCAAACATAGAGGCTGACATTTTTGGCATAGACCTCCACTGGCTTCCCCATGTCCATGGGGCAATAAATCTGGCAAGGATTATCAAGAGCATACATCCAGAATCAAAGGTCCTGATGGGCGGTTTCTCTACAACTTATTTCTCCAGCGAGATAATGGCGCAATTCCCTTTTGTTGATTTCATATTGAATGGGGATCTTCAGGAGACATCCATAGTGAAACTGGCAGAAGCTGTGGAGGATAAGCGTAACCTTTCGACAGTTCCAAACCTCATTTACCGGGAGAATGGAAGAGTGAGGCACAACCAGCCAAATCTGGACCCCAATGCAATCAACGAGGTCCTCCTGAACTACAATATTCTCATGAAGAATGCAATCAAGTACGGAGACGTGAAAGGGCACCTCCCGTATAAGCTGTGGATAAAGAATCCCTCAGCCATGACAATCATCGAGCATGGATGCCAGTACAACTGCGGATTCTGCGGTGGCTCCAATTTCGCATTCTCCAGCAATTACAACAAGCAATCTCCTATATTCAGGAATCCGGGCAGGATAGCGGAGGAACTTGAAATCATACAAAACAGCATTGGAACGCCTGTATTCATTGCGGGCGACATATTTGCCGCAGGGGAGAAGTTCCAGGACCAGTTCTTCAAGTCAGCAAAGGAGCGAGGTGTTGATATTCCACTGCTCACTGAATACTTCATCCCTCCAAGCCAGGAATATTTCCAGAAGCTTAGCAGGTTTTTCCCCAATTTCACTGGGGAAATTTCGCCCGATTCCTCAAAGGAAAATATCAGGCTCACTGCAGGGAGGGGTTATTCAAACCATGACCTGGAAAAATCCATACTAAATGCAGCCCAAAATGGCTGCAGGAAATTCGACGTTTACTTTACAATAGGGCTCCCCAAGCAGAAGAAAGAGGATGTCATTGCAGACGTGGAATACTCGGAATACCTCATGTCCCAGCATATAGGGAGGAATATGCAGATGCATGCATTCCTATCTCCCCTCACGCCTTTCCTTGATCCGGGATCGCTATTCTATGAAATGCACGAAAGATATGGCATTGAACTGAGGGCTAAAACCCTTGGAGATTATTATATGCTTCTTGACCAGGGAAAGAGCTGGGAGGATTATCTCAACTATGAGACAGAGGAAATGTCCCGGGATGATCTTGTTCACGTAACCTATGAAGCAGGGAAAATGATGGCTCAGGCCAGGGAGAGACTTGGGGTCATATCGAGGTCGGAAATGGAAGGCATCGTGAGGAATATCGACGCCTACAGGGAAGGCAAGTCCATTGTCACGGCTGACGCCATGGGGATGCACCTGAACTATATGGTGAAGGAGATCGAATGGTCCAAGCACCACAATATTACCTTTTCATCGTTCCTGATCTTCCTTTACAGGTACTACGACGGCCTAAAGAACAGGATAGTATCAGGCTGATCTATCTTGATCTTTCATTGCCCAGTATGCCCTGTCAAATCCCCTGTTAATGGCATCCTGGAAAATTGACAGTTTCTCCATATCTGAGAACTTCATCACAACCGAGAATGTGTTGGTCGCTCCGGCTTTTGAAGTGAGATATACGTCCGCCGTGAAGCTACTTCCATAACCCGATATCCCGCTTAGTTCGTCCATGGCTTTCTCCATGAGTGTGCCTGCAGGGATATCTGCGGGCAGCACAACGCCAAACGTAAATGAAAGGCCATCTCCAGATCCAAGTGTAGTGTAAATGGAGGTCCCTAAGAGGGCTGTGTTAGGTATAAGGAAAGTCTGGCCCAGCGTGTTCCTAACCCTTGTGTAAAGCGCCTTGACATCCTCTATCCTGCCTGTGATGGTCTGCCCAAACAGCCAGGAATAAATTGAGACAGCATCTCCAGGCCTGATGAAACCTCCCCCGCTTACCATGATCCCTGAGAGCAGGTTTGATACAACAGATTGAACTGCAAAACCGATAGCGACCCCACCGATTGCACCTCCAAGAAGGGCTCCCTCAAGGTTCACCCCTATATAGGAAAGGAACCAGAAAATGACTGCTGCATAAATCGTAATCCTGACAATGATGAAAATACCCCTGAAGTTGCTCTTTCCATTGGTCTTTTCGGAGAGTGATCTGATGAACTGCCCAAGGATATGGACAATTGCCGCGGCAACTCCTATGGCAATGACCCCGGCTATGGCATCCTCTATATAGGGGAGGTAATTTGAAAGATCAGTGTAAGTACCTGAAAGAAATGCCAGGAGATATCTCGCCGTGAACAGGATAGCGACTGCGATAAGGATGGCCGCAAGTATCTTGAGTATGCTTCCCCTGAGTGTTCCGGGCATGTTACTGGATTGTTCCCATTACATATAGTGATTGCCTGAAAATGACCTGCAAAATTGAAACTCCGGGCAAATAGGAAAATTAGGCCCCTGCTATCTGGCAACACAACGTCGTTCCTGTTGGAATCAATTGAAATTATGGCCTGCCAAAATCTTCAAAAGATTTGAATAATTTTTGCCGGCCCTAGCTTTCAAGGCCGGCGATTCCCAAATGAGGTTCCCAATGTTCCCGTTGGTCAGCTTCCTGTTGTATTCAGGCCATCATAGATTTTCCCATAGACCGCTATTCTACTGTGGAAATGGTCAATGATCTGGATGTTCAGGCTCAGTGAATCCACATAGGCTGTTCCGAAAAAGAACATGGAGTACCGGGTATTGTTGTGTATCAGGCCGTCCAGGTATGTCAGGGATATGTTTGTTGAGTTGTGGATTACCTGTGCCTGGGCTAGAGCACTGGCCACCGTGATATCCGGATCCACCCCTGAGGCGGAATCATTCCTCATGTTGAAGAGGTAATGAGAGTTGTTTGTGGATTGCCCAATGAGGTATGACCCCACGGTGGCATTATTCACCTGGGCCATCTCCCCGTTTGCTTGGAATGGGAAAAAGGCCTGTCCTATGCCTGTTACAACAACTGGATATATCACACCACAAATCAGGGCAAGGACTAGGGCCAGCCGCATCGTGCTCGAAATCAGTTTTCCTCCTTTCATAATATACCTCCAGTAATGACCAGGAATACAGCAATCAGTTTGATTGCGGCAAATGGCAGCAGTACTCCTCCCACTCCATAAAGAAACAGGTTTTTCAGGAATATCCTGAGTGTGCTCTGTGGTTTGAACCTGGTTCCTCGCAAGGCTATGGGTATGAGTGCAGGAATGACAATAGCATTGAAGATCAGCGCAGAAAGCACTGCGATTTGCGGAGTTAGGTCAAGGATGTTCAGAGTGCCAAGTGCCGGGATACTGGCAAACATTACAGGCACGATAGCAAAGTACTTGGCAACATCATTGGTGATGCTGAACGTTGTAACAGCTCCCCTGGTCATCAGAAGCTGCTTTCCTAGCATTACCACATCGATGATCTTTGAAGGGTCTGACTCAAGGTCAACCATGTTTGCAGCATCCTTTGCAGCGAATGTTCCTGAAGCCATTGCGAGCCCGACATCTGCAGCGGCAAGAGCCGGAGCATCGTTTGTGCCGTCCCCTATCATTGCAACAATCCTGTTCTCTGCCTGTTCATCCTTGACCTTCTGGTGCTTTGTCTCAGGCTTTGCCTGGGCAACAAATTCGTCAATTCCCACCTCGCTGGCGATGCTTCTTGCCGTAAGGGGATGGTCACCAGTGATCATCACAGGCCGAATGCCCATCTTCCTGAGGCCAAGAATTTTCTCCCTGATCCCCTGCTTGATCACATCTTTGAAGTAAATGATCCCCAAAACGTCCCTGTTCATGGACACGGCAATTGGAGTCCCACCTTCCGAGGTGATCCTGTTGACTACATCATCATAATTGTCAGGGCAGGATTCCGCTGACTCCTTTATGGCATCCGGGGCACCCTTGTGTATAGTCGTTTCTTCTGCCATGGGGGTCTGGAGCTCGAATTTCTTCCTGAACCTGTGCCTCTGGAAGAATTCCCTCCCGCCCTTGGGTAGGGTGAAGTCGTCGGAGTCAACAAGAATTATCCCGCTCCTTCTTGTGGCTGCACTGAATTCCTCATGCACGCCTTCCCTGAGTGCATCATATTCCCTTGGGATGAACTTCTTTGCGAACGCAAGTTCCACAATGCTCCTTCCTTCCGGGGTTTCATCATTCCAAGATGACAGGAATGCAGCTTCAGCAAGTTCCCTTTCTGAGTGGCGGCCTAGAGGTATAAACTCATGTGCGAGCCTGTTCCCGATAGTTATGGTTCCAGTCTTGTCCAAAAGTATTGTGTCGGTGTCTCCAGCGGTCTCTATGGCCTTACCGGATTTGGCAATGATGCTGTTCTTCGACATCCTGGTTATTCCAGATATTCCTATTGCCGGGAGCAGGGCGCCAATTGTGGTAGGCAGAAGGCACACGTAGAGAGCGATGAGCACTGAAAGATCTGCACCGAGATTGAGCAGGAGGGAGAGTGCTATGAGGGCGAACAGGATGATGGTGAACACGCCAGTCAGCCCAAGAAGCAGTATGGAGAGTGCAACCTCATTGGGCGTCTTGGGCCTCTCTGAGGATTCAACCATCTTCACCAGCTTGCTTATGTAAGTCTCGTCAGGGTTCACATTCACAACTGCAACGATGGAATCGCTAACAACAGTTGAACCGCCTATCACTGTGTCTCCCCTGGATTTCCTCACGCCCACCGATTCCCCGGTGAGAAGAGATTCGTCCAGCATTGCAATCCCCTCTGATACTTCAGCATCTATGGGAACCTGGTCACCCTTCTCAATTAGTATCATGTCCCCCTTCCTGAGATCAGAGGACATCACTCTTTCGACAGTTCTCCCTTCACTTCCGTTATCGTGTATTCTCTTGGCAATTCCCTCTTTTTCCAACTTCTTAAGGTTGGCGGCCGTGGCCCGCGACCTTGCTTCTGCAAATGAGTCGGAAATGGTGCTGAACCATACAGTTACAAAGAGTATTGCAAAGACATATGCGTAGAAAATCCTGTCTCCATGGTGTGCCAGATGCGGGAAAGCCCCTGGCACTATAGTCATGAGCAAAACCACCAGGAATGACAGTTCTACCACAAACATGACAGGGTTTTTTATGAGCCTGAGCGGGCTCATTCTTACGAGGGAATCCTTTGCCACATAAAGCCAGCTGATGGGGTCTGCAATATTTTCAGGTGCTGCATTTTTACCGTTTTTCTGTTTCTGATTAAAGGGCATTTTTTATCCCCTCCAGGTGCATAAGAATTGGCCCAACCGCAAGGAACGGGAAGAAGGTCAGGACTGCAAGTATAAGGATGCTGACAATGAGGATTGCCGGGAAAATCAGGTTGTCAGTTCTTAGGGCAACTTCTGTGCTCCTCTTCTTTTCAAGCATTCTGCCTGCCATTGCCAGCATTATGAATATAGGTATGAAACGGCCAGCCCACATCACTATTCCAGTAGAAACATTGAAGAACACAGTATTTCCAGCTGTTCCCAGGAAATCTGAGCCATTGTTTGCTGCAGCTGAAGTGTATTCATAGAGTATTTGCGTGAATCCTACTGGACCAGTGCCAAGGCCTATGGCATGAACTGCGCCAAGCGCATAGGCAAGGGCAGTTGGAGCCAGAATTATGATTGGATGTGCCAGGAATGCTATAACTGCAAGCTTGACGTCATTTGCTGTTATTTTGGCCCCAAGGTATTCCGGGGTCCTGCCGGCCATAAGTCCCACAATGAATACTGTTATGAGAATGTACATTAGCATATACATGGCTCCTACCCCAAGTCCACCAGGAGTGGCCTGTATCATCATTCCCATTAAGGCTGCCATGATAACCAGCGGATGCATTGCTGCCAGATTGGTATTGACTGATCCTGTGGTGAATGCGGTCGTAGTAACAGTGTAGAGGACTGTTGAAAATCCTCCCAGCCTCGTTTCCATGCCGGCGCCAAGTGCAGTGACAGGAATAAGGGCAATTGCAAGATCAATGGCATAAAGCCCATAGGATGCAATCAGGAGAGTCCTTCCCTCGTTCTTCATACGGAGCATTCTTCCGAAGAGGAATGGCATGGCAGTGGGAAGGAGCATCATTCCGCCAAGTTCTATGTAATTTGTAAGTGGGCTTGGATTGGCAAAGGGATATGCTGAATTTGCCCCGAAATAGCCACCTCCGTTGGTGCCCAACTGCATTATTGACACAAGTGACGAAATAGGTCCCACCTTTATGAGCTCAAAACTGCCTGAGAGGGTCTTCACAAGGCTATATCCGCCCAGAGATTGCGGGACTCCGAGCCCTATAAGGAGTACTGCCAGAATCATGGTCAGGGGAAGAAGTACCCTGGTCATGGTTCTCACCATGTCTGTATAGAAATTCCCGAGATTTCTGCCCTCCCCCCTCCTTCCAGCGAAGCCCCTGAATATTGCGACAGCTACCACAACGCCCGATGCCGCAGAAGTGAACTGCAGGAACTGTATTCCCACCATCTGGCTCAGGTAAGAAAGTGTGGAACCACCACCGTAATGCTGGAGGTTGGTGTTGGATGAGAAGGAGGTCGCGGTGTTGAATGCAAGTGACCAGCTCATTCCCGGGAATTTCATTGGGTTAAGGGGAAGCACTCCCTGATAGGTAAGTATCACAAAGGATATTGCAGCTGTAAAAACGTTGAAGGCGAAGAGGCTGAGAAAATACTCCTTCCAGCCCATGTCCCTATCCCCGTCAATACCAAGTATTCGGTAAATGAGGTTTTCAAGTGGGTTCAGGATCTTATCAAGAAAAGTCCTCTCGTTTTCATATACCTTCTTTAAATATTTTGAAAGCCCCCAGGCGAGGCCTATAATTATTGCCCATACAAGGGCTGTTATAAGGAGATAGCCGGCGCCGATCATGATGGTTTGCCCTCCCTCTTCCCAAAGTAGGCTAATATTTGGTTTCTTGCTGAATTTATGCTTTTAAGGCGAGAAAAGTTACCTAACCTATAAAAATGTTTATAAAGTATATGTCTATAAATATATTGTGTATTTATTTTATTGCAGTGACGGTACATAGTGTTGCCTCCATAATCGAATCAACAACGAAAATGACCCTTAAAGGGCACAATCTATCGTTTTCTGCTTTCCAGAGAAACAGGTTCGGCCCTTGGGCCTTTGGCAGTGCTCAGAACTATTGAGCTTACTACGCTTTTTACCCCGGGAATCTTCATAATTTTGTTCTTAAGGGTATCCCGGAATTCTTCTATGCTTTTGGAACTAACAACAGTGGCTATGTCAAATTCTCCTGTCACTTCATAAGCCTCTTCGACAGCATCGAGCAGACAGAGTTCACGAACTACTTCTTCTACTTTCGTGGTGTCTACAAAAATATCGACTATTGCCGTCACTGGCTTTTCGTTTCCAGATTCTATTCCGACAGTCATCGCTCTGCCCCGTTGATTCCTGTGGGGTATTAATATATTTGCATATTAATCTTCAAAACATTAAATAATAACTATTATTCCTGGC
>JAKAUW010000058.1 GCA_021817455.1 Thermoplasmata archaeon
GATATGTCGCCAGTATGCCCCATCCAGAACTCACGCCAGTTATGGGACACTATACCCCTGGCCTCAGCTACATCCATGGAACTGGCCCAGTAAACCCTGAGGGCATAGGGCCTGAATGATAAGCCAGCCCCCCTTATTGCGTCCCTTACATCGTTCAGGATAAACCTTGTAGCCAGGACCCCGGCCCTTCGTGTCAGTGATCCCCTGGTATCTGTTGTAATTATGGGCGATTCTGCGCTCAGGCTTTCCCCTGCTCTTATGCGTGCGTCAAGGTAATCCTTGATGTACTTCCCGGACTGTGCAGGAATGAAGGTAAAGTATCCATGGCCCTTCTTTGACAGCTGCACCTTCGATTGTCTGACCTTGAGCATTGCCGGGAATATGGAGAATTCCACGCCTTCGGATCCTATCTTGAGGCCCTCTATGTCCTTGATCCTCAGTGCGCCAGAACCATCATAGTTCCCCAGTGTCTCGGGCATTAGACCACTGAAGGCAAGCAATGATATGATCGATCTCCCTCTCACTGTGGCCCTCCTGAGTACTGCATCGATCTCATGCTTCAATGGAGGCCTTTCATCTACCAGGGTAGGGGATATGTTAGCACCCTGGATTTTGACACCCATCAGGTTGGTGTCTAATCCATTGAACATGACCCAGGAAGTGATAACCTTCTTGAATCTGATAACATATTATCCGGATTTGCCTTCTTTGCCTTGTCTGTGAACGAAATCCGTGAAGTCATTCTTCAGTTTACCTGTCTGAGCATCCTTTACAATCTGCTCAGGTTTTATCTTATTCGTCTTACAGTATAACCCTAAAGTCCTCAGATAAACGTCCCCGGTTATAAGCGATCCCTGCTGGAGATTCCTATACCATCGCATGACCTGCTCATTTTCTCTAAGGTCTGTGTGTTTCGTCTTGAAAGTCATAATATGACCACGCGTTTAGAATAAATAATGATACTATGAAAGCTCAAATTTGATGCTAATATCAGCGGGCCCGTCGTAAATTTTTAAATCATTGGAGATTGGAGCATTACCTCAAGACCATCTCCGACCATTGTAGCAGGGGATATTTTTCGACTGGAGGAGGATTCGCGTTAATTTGAAAAGAAAGTTTGGGTATATTTTTAAAAGTCAAAGGCATGAATCCATGTGCAACCAAACAAAGAGCTTTTTTCTGGAAAATATTCCAACTATTCTAAATACAGGCCCTCATATCCTCGCGATCTCCTGAGTTTTCTTGAAACACATGCTTCTTTTTCTCCATTAACAGTGGTTGCAGATATTGGTTCAGGAACTGGAATCATGTCCAAATTATTTTTAGAAAATGGAAACGAGGTGTATGCGGTGGAGCCAAATGATGAAATGAGGAAATATTCTTCTATTGATCTAAGGGCTTACCCTAAGTTTCACGCTTTATCTGGTACCGGGGAGAAAACGGGATTGGCGGGCAACAGTGTGGATCTCGTTGTGTGCGCGCAGTCCTTCCACTGGCTCAATACCGAATTGGCCAAAAAGGAATTCTCCAGGATACTTAAAAGGGAAGGGCATGTAGCTTTAGTCTGGAATGACAAGGTCGATACTGCAGAAGGTTTCAATTCAGAATATGATGCCGTGTGCAAAAATTTCAAAAAATTCACCCCCAGTTATCACAGAACCGGTGGCACAGTAGCAGATCAAACAGTTTTGGGCAAGTTCTTTGAAGGTAATTACAGTTATACGGAATTTGAAAATCATCAGGACCTTACAATGGAGGGGGTATTGGGCAGATACTCATCAACTTCATATGCAATTGGGCCAGAGGACGATAATTATAGCTCACTCTTAAAAACCCTGGACGATGCGTTCAGGAAACATCAGGATAGGGGACTGGTGAGGATTCACTATAAAACAAAAATTTTCCTAGGTGCAGTGTGAACCACTTTTAACATATTCTATAGAAATCAGGCATTGCTGTGCGATGACCCTCTCCAATTCAATTTGAATTATTAACTTTGAATCCACTCTTAAATATGGTTAATGGTAAAAGCAAAACAAATCTTTAGAACCAGTCAAACTAGAAAATGTAATTCTTTGGGCACCCATTGGCCAAAAGGGGTCTAAACTCGGGGAAAATTCGTAAATTCTCGGTTTTAAATTGGTCCACAAATCAAAGTTACTGTTATGTAACTTTTAGTTTGTACTTTTACCGGCACTGTGTTTTTTATTTCAATTTTAATTGCTTGAAAAATGCTCTTCCACATATTTTCCTGAAGGTATGAGCAGGGTGGATAAAACGGTCCCAACTGAAAGAATGAGCAGGACGTACCAAATAAGCTTGTAATCTAAAGTGAAAATATAGGCAAATGGAATCCCTATTACCATAAATGTAATGCCCACGCAAGTTCGCTGTATTGCAGCAAACATGCCACGGTTTTCCTTTCCAATGATCTTAAGCTCATATGTCATTCCACCTGCAACAAATACTGGGCCAGGAGCCGAGAATGCAAGAGAGAGATAAAAAAGAACGGGTTGTGAAAGGTAAAATGCTGCAGCTAGAAACCCGTACATCCCAAGATCGAGCAAGGCCAGTAAGACAATGTAGGCCTTACCCATGGAGGGGTGAGAATCAACATATTTCTCTCCATAGAGTCCAAAAGGCACGGACAGGGCAAACCCGATCCCAAGTGCAATTATAGCATATATAGGGAGTACATTGATCAACTGTCCGCTTATGATGAAGTAATACGAGACCACGTATACCCCAACAGCCATGAATACCTTAGTCAGCAGGATAGGAAATACAAAGCGTTTCTTTGATGACAGGGCCCGGACACTTTCCATAAAACGAGGTCTTTTAGTCTTCCTTTCTGCTTCAAGCATCATCTTCCTGTTTTCAGGATAGAGGATGAAGAAGGCCGCAAATGTAGCGGATAGAAGGAATATACCAGAAACAAGATAGATTATCCGGAATGTGGAAAAAGAAACTGCGGCAGCAACGGTGAACATAGCAACGGCACCGCCCAGCATTTCCATCAAAATAATCCTAGAGTAATGCTTGCCCACAATTGACAGCCTTACTGCTTTTCCCACAAAAGAAGAGAGGGAGCTCTTGAAAGTGTTTTGTGACACGAGAACAACACTGATTCCCGCAGCCATCATGACACCTGAATAAAGCAAAATGCCGAGCGAATCAACGAAAAGGAAAATTATCATCAGCCCGTAAATGGATGCCCCGAGGATCATCAATGAATATGCCCTGCCCTTGTCGATCATCCTACCCTGCGGGATAAGGACCAACAGAAGTATGACCTGCCCTATACTTGTGCCCAGCCCCCCGTATACGATTGAAATGTTGCTTCGCTCAAGGAGGTAAAAAATGGTGTATCCAAAAACATTCATAGTCAGTGCGAAAATAAAATTGAGGGCAGATAGGGAAGAAATGAATGGACTTATCTTGTCTGAAGAATCCCCCTCGATAGTCAATATATAACTTTTACAGGAATTTGCTATAAAAGTCTTGGGATTCTTCAGGTTTATATCATATATACACCAAAAGATTTTCAGGGAATCCTATTACGTCAATGTACCTGTCCCTTTTCAGCTCCTGGCCAACGTTATAGCACTTCTGGAAATTGTAGGGGACTTCACTTTCTGCTATAAGGTATTTCCCTCCATTGCTTAAGAAGAAGCCAACGTTCGGGTTTCTGGAAGGGAGAATGAGGTTTTCAGATACCTCAAGCATTTTCCTTATGGGCTCGGGCGACTCTTCAGGGCTCAGGACAACGCTGTATGCACCGGAAATAAGCGAATCCATCAGGTCTTCTACTCTGTTCGGAAAGTTCACGGCAACAACCTCGAAGAATTTTGCAACTCTATCATAGATCTTAAAATTGAATTTCCCACGGAGGATTGCATCATAGTCACAGACCATGATTTCCTCCCCCTCCATTTCCTCGAGA
>JAKAUW010000008.1 GCA_021817455.1 Thermoplasmata archaeon
TCAAAGCTGAGGATTCGGAACCCTCTATAATATTCATTGATGAAATTGATTCCATAGCCCCTAAGAGGGAGGAAGTCCAGGGAGAAGTAGAAAGGAGGGTTGTTGCCCAGCTCCTCACTCTTATGGACGGCCTGAAGGAGAGGGGCCACGTCATTGTCATAGGCGCAACGAATCGTCTTGACGCAGTCGATCCCGCACTCAGGCGACCGGGAAGATTTGACCGTGAGATAAACATTGGAGTTCCGGACAAGAAGGGAAGGCTGGAAATCCTGTCCATTCACACCAGAGGTATGCCGCTGGGAATGGATGACGAGAAGAAGACACAATTCCTTACTGAGATTGCAAATCTCACCTACGGCTTTGTTGGTGCAGATCTGGCTGCCCTTGCACGTGAGAGTGCAATGAATGCGCTCAGGCGTTACCTGCCTGAAATTGATCTAGACAAGCCGATCCCGATGGAGATTCTGGAAAAGATGTCGGTAACAGAGGATGATTTCATGGAGGCACTGAAAGGTATTGAACCCAGCAGCCTCAGGGAGGTTACCATTGAAATTCCCAATGTAAAATGGGAAGACATTGGTGGGTTGGAGGCTGTAAAATCGGAACTCAGGGAAGCCGTCGAGCTACCGCTGCTTAAGCCTGATGTGTTCAAGAGGCTCGGGATACGTGCATCCAAGGGGTTCCTCCTTTACGGTCCCCCCGGGGTAGGTAAGACACTCCTGGCCAAGGCCGTTGCAAGTGAGAGCAATGCCAATTTCATCTCTGTTAAGGGTCCGGAAGTATTGAGCAAATGGGTAGGGGAAAGCGAGAAAGCCGTAAGGGAGATATTCAAGAAGGCAAAGCAGGTCGCTCCCACAATCGTGTTCCTGGACGAAATTGATTCTATTGCCCCAAGCAGGGGATCATACGGAGATTCAGGCGTAACTGAAAGGATAGTGAACCAGCTTCTGACTTCCCTAGATGGCATAGAGGTTCTGCAGGGAGTTGTGGTTATCGCCGCAACCAACCGTCCGGATATCATTGACAATGCGCTGCTCAGGGCGGGACGGTTTGACAAGCTCGTTTACATACCACCTCCTGACAAGGACAGCAGGTACAACATCCTGAAGGTGCATACCAAGAATATGCCGCTTAACAAGGACGTTGACCTGAAGAAGATTTCCGAGAAAACGGATGGTTACGTAGGTGCGGACCTGGAAAACCTTTGCAGGGAAGCAGGAATGATGGCATACAGGCAGAGTTCCGATGCAACAGAGGTTACAGAGAAGAACTTTTCAGATGCGCTGAAGGTCATAAGACCATCAGTCGATGAGGACGTCATAAAGTTCTACAAAGGACTTTCTGACAGCATTGGAAAGAATGTTGTCGAACGTAAAAAGACCATAGAGGAAACGGGCCTGTATCAGTAAATGCGGCCCTCTCTTTTTTTTGGATCAGGTAGATCCACAGAATTTTACTCAGCTTTACTCTATTGCAAACAGTTAAGGCAGAATAATTTCAGTGAAATTGGATATTGTATTTTTGGAATACCCAGCATTTGAAGAACCCGTTTCCCTACTTACCAGAATACCGGAGAACCGGGCAGAAACTGCCGCATTTATTTCCGCCGGCGCATCTGACAGGAAGAGGAAATTATGTGCTGGTATGCCGGAGGCATCTGAAATTGTTTCATAACTCCTCCGATCCGCTTTTTTTCCAACGGATGTGTCAAAATATCCCTCAATATATCGGGTCATATCTCCATATTCGGTCGTGCCGAAAAGGAGCTTCTGGGAAAGAACACTTCCAGATGAGAAAATGTATATTTTCTTGCCCGAATCTTTCCATTTTTTCAACGCACCAGGCACATCTTCATACACACTTCCTCTCAGATCTCCGCTACTATAGCCCTCCCTCCATATATAACCCTCCAGCTCCTTCAGTGCGGAAGCCTTACTGTCCCGATCTATAAGCCAAATACAATAGCGGGCGGCTGATTCCAGTTTTTTATCGGTGCTGCTTCCATCCCATCCGGGACAGTCTGATGAAACCGAAGCATCTGAAAGATACATTTTGCTGAGGTCATCAACTATCTTCAGGATGTCTTTTCGAAGAGCGTATTCTTTAAGGAAGTGCCCAACATTTTCTTTCGCGTAATTAAAGAGCGTGGTGTGCACAAAATCCATGGGCGTCGTGGTACCTTCTATGTCCAGAAGTACACCTCTGACATCATTCACAACAGCTGGCATGCTTCAGTTCCTTTTTTTATCTGTCTTGATATATGCAGGGCCAAAGCACATGGGTTGGTAGCTCTTATCAACTCCGTCCGTTACGTAGTATGGCGTCCATCCTGAAATGTCCTGGAACAGCCTGATTGCCCTGATATTTCTGTCTTCACACAGATCGAACCAGTGATGCATGCCTCTGGGTACCCTAAGCAGATCCCCAGCAGAAACCTCTATGGCAACAACATCGGAGTTTTCCGGATGAATGTGGAATATGCCATGCCCGGATATGGTGAACCTCACCTCATCCTCCTTGTGCAAATGTTCCTTCTTGAATTTAGCCAGCATAGAATCAAGTCCAGGCGTCGTCGAATTAATGTCTATTACGTCAGCAGTAGTATAACCACCATCCTTCTTCAGTTTGTCTATTTCATCGGAATATGCCTTCAATATTTTATCCGCAGGTGCACCGGCATCAGGATTCTTTTTCGTATCCCATACCTCATAATCTATTCCTATTGAAGACAGGTACTCGCGTGCTTTTGCACTATCGTCTATTTTTACTCCCTTATCTGGTATTCTCACCACTACCATTTTCAACCCCCTTTCTTTGCACTTAGTTCTTTCTGACAGAGTTCTCAGAATGAGTAAAGACTTCCAGCAAGAACTCAATCGCTTCCACGTGCCGCCTAGCTTCTTCTATTGTTGACCCCCATGTATACAGCCCATGTCCACTCAGCAAGAAACAGTGAATATCAGCATTGTTTGCCAGCAGATTTTTCACACGGACAGCGAGGCCAACCATGTCCTGTGAATTCTCAATAACCGGAAACCATTCTGAGTGGTCATGGGTGTTCACGTTATTCAACCCTTTGAGCATCTCGTATCCCTTGATCTCGAAGCCCCCGTCAGGGGCATATTGTCGAGAAAGGATTGTGCTCCAAACTGAATGAGTATGAAATACAGCCATACATCCAAATCTCTTCTCTAAAGTTACATGGAGGGCACTTTCACTTGATGGCTTGTACATGCCCGATAACACGTTCAGGGCTTCGTCCACCTCTATTATTTGTTCTTCCCTCATGTGCCCCTTATCTACACCGCTACCGGTAATAGCGATGCGAAATGGATCCTGCCGCAGTACAGCGCTGAGGTTACCGCTCGTTCCAAGGAGCCACCCACGCCTGTAGAAGTCCGTAGCTGCATCTATGAGCGCTGCGGATACTTCACTCTTCCTTAATATCTCGACCCGTGTAAATTCAGTGTTCTGATTCAAGCTAGTTTTTCCTCCGTCATCAATCTGTTCTTTGCTAACTCTGATCCTGCCATGAACAGGATAGATTGGTGCCAATTGCAGTGACAACCGTATTCGATCCGTCACCTGCACATAGCCATTTTTGGCAATTATCTTTGGTGGGCCAAAGTTAATGGTCGCATTTATAACATATATTTCAATATTATGTGTCTAAATTGCGAAAATCGTGTTCAGGCTGTTTTACATAATTACATGAAAAGAGTTGCAAACAACGAAGCTGAGGTTGAATTCTTGTGTTCACAACTTCACGCAGTAAACGGAAAGATAAGATACCCAATTAATTTCTAGCTGCAAGTTTAAAGGAGTTTGGCCAGTTCCG
>JAKAUW010000057.1 GCA_021817455.1 Thermoplasmata archaeon
ACATCCTCGTCAAGAAGCAGGTCCTGGTACTTTGGCTGCATGGTCATAAGAACATAACGAGTGTTAGCATAAAAGGTATTCGATTAATAAATTAAATGGACCGGTCGGGATTTGAACCCGAGGCCTCCTGCTTGCGAAGCAGGCGATCTACCGCTGATCTACCGGCCCTGGATTTACTCTAATGCAATAGAGAAATAAAAGGGATTTGGGCGGGCCCCAGTTAATTGGAGGTACAGTTCATTATACGCAATGGATAGAGAGAGCTACCGAGATGTGTCTCAAGAATCCATCAATCTAATTCGAGGGTATGCATAATACCTGTAACTCAGAGGGCGGCTCCCTGTCAAATGGAAACTATGTTTTCAGATAAAGAAGACCAAAAATGAAGTAAGAAACAAACCTGTTCATTGATTTCAGTCTCATTGACCCGAATGTGGAAAAAGGAATTAGTCAGAATAACCCTCCAGGATACAGCGTCTTGGATTGCCATCCCTAGTAGCCGTCATTCGCTGCCATCCATGAGAATCCGCCCTATGGCATGTGCCCCCATCAGCACATAGTTTCTAGCTGATCTTGAAATTTCATAGAATGAGGCAAAACCATGTATCATTCCAAGTGCCCTTACGCCAGTTGCCTTAGTTCCGCCCGCCCTCAGTCTTGCAACAAATGACTCCCCCTGATCTCTCATGGGATCATATTCCGCTGTGAAGACAATTGTCTCAGGGATTCCGGAAAAATCGCCGGAATTCATTACCGCGAAATCGGGATTCAGGAAATCCGCCGTTGAGTTCATGTACTGCTTCATGAACCATGCGCTGAGTGTGCCGGTAAGGAAGAAACCATCAGAGAATTCCCTATGTGATTTCGATGATATGTCTGCTGCAACGACAGGATAGAAAAGCAGTTGAACCTTTGGAATCTGGAGCCCATTATCTCTTGCCTTCATGGAAATTACTGCGGAAAGGTTTCCTCCCGCACTGTCCCCTGCCAGGCCTATCCTCTCTTTGGCAATGCCAAGGCTTCCGCTATTGTCAAGCACCCAGGAATATGCTGCGTAGGCATCATTCACTGCGGTGGGGAATTTATATTCAGGTGCCAGCCTGTAATCCACTGACAGGACATTGCAACCTGATTCCCTTGCTATTAATCTGCATACAGAATCATGTGTCTGAAGATTTCCAAAGACAAACCCACCTCCGTGGAAATAAATTATAAGTGCATTGCTCTCGAATCCAGAATAGAACCTGGCCTTTACCTTCCCGCCGTCCACTGGAATATCAAGATCCTTAACTTTGGCAATTGGAATTTCTTCATGGTTGAGGGCAACTGACGCATTGTCATTAAAATCCCTGAATTCCTCAGGGGTAACCTTTGAAATGTCTGGCATACCGATCTGCTCCATCATCTGAAGCAGATTCTTCAAGTCCGGATCTAGAGGCATGCCAGTTCAAACAATTGGACAGACAAATACATTACTGTACATATAAGCACCAAACCCGGTCAATTAAATAATCAGTTATGAGTGTGAATTTTAGCCAAAAAGCAAGAGATCACTTCAACAATTTTTGTGATGCCAGGCCACAGGCCATCCTGAAGAAATTCCTTGCTGCAATTGATGTTGAAATATGGGAGACAAAGGCGTGGAACATTCCCAGAGCCCTGATTCCAGTGGCCTCAGTGCCTGCCTCCCTCAACCTGTAGACGAATGTTTCAGCAGGGTCCCTCAGAGTATCGTATTCGGCTGTAAAAACAATGGTCTCTGGCAAGCCTGACAGGTTCTCATGGTTCAGGATGGAGTAATACGGGTGAAGCAGATCTGCGCTTTCCCTGATATACATTTCAGTGAACCACTTGGTGTAAGGATTGTCCAGGTTGTAACCCCCCGAATATTCGCTCTGTGAAAAGGAAGCGTTGTCATACCCGACTACCGGGTAGAATAGGAGCTGCAATTGTGGCATTGGCTTTCCAGTGTCCTTGCACATCAGCGTAACTGCTGCAGCCAGATTTCCCCCGGCGCTGTCACCTGAAACTGCAATCCTGTTCATATTGGCTTTGAGCTCAGATGAGTGTTCCCTTGCCCACAAATATGCCGAAAATGCATCGTTAACCGCAGTGGGGAACTTATGCTCTGGTGCAAGCCTGTAGCCCACCGAAAGAATTCTACAGCCCGAGTAATGGGCCATGGTTCTGCATATATAATCATATGAGTCAATTGAGCCAAAAACAAAACCTCCTCCATGGAAAAATACAATGAGGGCATCGCTGGAATTTTCAGTTGAATAGAGCCTTGCGCCTATCTCACCACCATCTACCTCAATTACAAAGTCCTGAGTGTCCGTATTTGGGGTATCTGGCCTGGTTTTCCTGCTCTCATAAGCTTCTGTTTTCCTGTAATCATCTATCTTGATGAGGTTATAGTCAAAATTGCTAATGTCAGGCATTGCATCCAGTGTCTTCCGCAGAACGGGATCGAGAGGCATTTCCATTCAAGCGCTGCCAGCCTTAAATAGGTTGCCACCAGAGAGCATAACTTATATGCAGAGGGGCAATATTTGATTCAAGTTGAGTAGTGTTTCAGGAAGCTCCAATGCAGGGAAGAGTGAAGGGAAGAAATTTTTTGGTGGCAGAATCGAACCCCGGGAATACCAGATAAGCCTGTTTGAAGATGCAATAGAAAGAAACACGCTTATCGTTCTGCCAACAGGGCTGGGAAAAACCATAATTGCTGCAATGGTCGCAGAGTTTGTGCTGAAGCAAAAGAAGGAAAAAGTGATATTCCTTGCCCCTACAAGACCCTTGATCACGCAGCATTTTGAGACCATGAAAAAGCTCCTTGATCTTGGAGAGGATGAGATATCCAGATTCACGGGAGAAGTTGACGATGAGGACCGGCTGCTGAAATGGGTAACCTCAAAGGTGGTCATCTCAACTCCCCAGGTCGTCCTCAATGACATGAGGAACGGGCTGTTCAACATTGCCAATTATGGCCTCATTGTCTTCGACGAGGCTCACCGTGCAACTGGAAATTATGCATATGTAGATATTGCAAGGAACTTCCTCGATGCAAAGCACCGGCTCATTCTTGGAATTACAGCAAGCCCTGGAGGGGATAGGGAAAAGCTCAATGAAATCAATCAGGCCCTTGGCATTGAAGCTGTTAGAATCAAGACAGAGAATGATCCTGATGTACAGAAGTACATGGGGGGCATTGATCTCAGGATAACCACCCTGAAGCTGCCTCCAGATGTAAAAGAGCTTTCAGATCTTTTGAGGATCGTAATTGACCAGATCACTGATAAAATACGGGCTGCTGGAGTTTTCAGGCCCGGAAGGTTTTCCAGAAGCGAGATCGCCCAGAAAATCGGAGAAGTCGTACAGAGGGCAAAGAACGGGGAGAAGAACCTGTTCGTAACTGTTACTTACATGTCAGCAGCAATCCGGATAGATTACCTTCTCGAATATCTTGAAAGCCAGGGGCTTGAGATTGCGTGGGATTATGTAAACGAGATACTGAACAGCGATGAAAAGACGCTGAGGAAGACCGCATCAATTGCAGGAAAAATACCTGAATTCAACTCTTTCATCGTGAAGCTTAAGGACCTCGTGGACCAGAAGCTTGAAAATCCCAAGATGAAGGCAGTCCTTGATCTTTGTGAGGAGCAGATCTCTGAAAACCCTGATTCAAGAGTGATTGTGTTCACGCATTTCAGGAAGACTTCGGATCTTCTTACCACGTACCTTAGAGAGAGATCAACTTTGCTAAGGCCAATACGTTTCATAGGCCAGGCTGGCAAGTCTGGAGATGAGGGGTTGAAACAGAAAGACCAGGACCTGATTCTGCAGAAATTCAGGAACAATATTTTCAATGTGCTTGTGGCAACAAGCGTGGCAGAGGAGGGGCTGGATATTCCGGCAACTGACCTTGTGATTTTCTTTGAGCCTGTGCCCTCCGAGATCAGAAGCATCCAGCGCAGGGGAAGAACTGGAAGAATCCACGCTGGAACAGTAAGGATCCTCATGTATGAAGGAACCAGGGATTCGGGTTATTATTTTTCCAGCTTAAGGAAGGAGTCGAGGATGAAGAAGAATATCCAGAAACTTCAGGAGGTACAACCCGAACCCAAAAGAAAGAAAGTTGGGGCAAACCCCAGCCTGGACGATTTTAATTGAATTCCTGCCCTATATAGGCAAGTCTTGCCAGCAGAGCGTCCAGCTGTATGAGGTCACTTGATCCTTCCACTAACCTGAACTCTGACTCGCCGAGTGCCATGATTATCTGCACTTTCTGCCTGGGTGAAATCTGCTCTTTTCGTACTGCGGAGTGTAAACCCCTGACTATGTCCATCCCTGATAGGCCATACTCAACCATCATTGTATCCAGCATCTCCCTTGAGTCCTCAAACAAGCCGCTGACTGCCTTTGAAAGCAGGGCCTTGAACTCCTTCGGGTTCGCAAGGCCCGATATTTCGTAAATCTTTGCTGCACTGAGCTCTCCAGAGGATTTTATTGTCTGCAGGATGTTTACCGCTTTCCTCAGATCGCCCTCAGATATTTCTGTGATGGCCTCAAGCGAGTCCTGGTCCATCTGGAAACCTTCGCTGTCAGCAATTATCCTGATTCTCTTAATCATGTCCTCTGCTTTGATTGGCTTGTACCTCAGTACAACGGTTCTGGATTGAATTGGAAGAATGATCTGTGAAGAATAGTTGCAGGAAAAGATGAACCGGGTTGTTGAGGAATAGATTTCCATGGTCCTTCTCAGGGCTGCCTGTGCCTCAGGCGTAAGCTGGTCTGCCTCGTCAAGGAATATGATCTTGAAGCCAAGGTCATTTGAAGGCATGATCCTTGCGAAATCCTTCACGTTTTCCCTTATCACATCAATTCCCCTTTCGTTGGATGCATTGAGTTCGAGGAAATTTTCCTTCCAGTTCTCGCCGAAAAGCTCAATTGCAGTGCAGATGGCTGTTGTGGTCTTACCCGTTCCGGCTGGGCCTGCAAGTATGATGTGAGGAAGCTGCCTGTGCTTCACAAAGGATTCGATCTTCCTTGTGTTGGGTTCCTGTCCAACGATGTCGGAGAGTTTCTTAGGCCTGTATTTTTCGTTCCAGATGTCTATCATTTTGATCAACGAAGGTAGTTAAGGTCAAGAGTCCAAAGGGCATTTAATTCTTTCTCATAAGACGAAACGCCATAGCGGATTATTGTGTATCACTGGAATAGGTGCCTTATTTTGTGCGTCCCCGAACTGAGGTTGAGGATGCAAGATAGTTTAAACTTTATTTCAACGGAAACCATATGATTAATATGGCGGGAAAGAGGATTGTTGTTCTTGCATCCGGAGAGGGCACAAATTTCCAGGCGCTGATAGACGCCGTGTCCAAAGGAAAATTGAATGGCATTCTCGTGGCCCTTGTATCTGACAGGAAAGATTGCGGTGCCCTGGAAAGGGCCAGGAGGAACGGCATAAAGGCAATTTCATTTCCAAGGGCGCCATCTAACCGGGAAAGCTACTTTAAAGAACTTCTTGCCATAATAGAAGCGCTCAAGCCTGACATCATTGTCATGGCCGGTTTCATGAAGATCCTCCCCGACTGGTTTATCCTGAAGTTCACTATGAAAATTGTCAACACCCATCCATCCCTGCTGCCCTGCTTCGGCGGACCCGGCTTTTATGGCCACCACGTCCACGAAAAGGTAATAGAAAGCGGTGCCAGAATTTCAGGCTGCACTGCCCACTTTGTCATACCAGATGTGGACGCAGGGCCAATAATAACCCAGAGGGCTGTGAATGTGGAGGACAGTGATACACCGGAATCGCTTGCAGGAAAAATTAAGGAAGTTGAGCACGAAGCCCTTATCGAGGCATTATCCATTGTTCTGCGTGGAAACTACAGGATATCAGGAAAAAGGGTCCTTCACTATCAGTGAGGGCAATGACTCTGCCCTGCCTCTGCGTTCCACAGCTATGACTATGAGGAAAACCGTTGCGACGACCCCTGAAAGGAGTGACCAAAGGACTGCAATGGCGTAGAAGTTTGTCGAAGATGGCACAATAAGGGTCACGCTGGTGAAACCATTGAAGAACCAGTGTATTGGAATATCAACAAAGATTCCAAACTTCATGAAACCAAAGGCTAGAATGAACCCCACGAATGCTGCAGAAATAATCTTGCCAGGGTCCCAGGCTCCGAATAGATAATGAGCTGCACCGAACAGAATGCTTGTTGCTATTATGAGGATATAATCCCACACCGTCAACCCTAACCCATACTTTTTCCGCATAATGCCAGGCATGACAAATGCAGCGAGGCTATCGAGCCCGGTTCCATGGGCCCTTGCCACAAAATAGACTGAAATCAGCCCGAGAGGAAGGATACGGAAACCAAATTCTTCAGCGAAAGGGGCAAAAATAAGCTGAACGAAACCCAAGTAAGGCTGTGTATGCAACTCATTTTCAATGGAAGTCCCGCCTATCTGTATACCCATGGCCTGCTCAATAAGAACCATGACAAGAGAGATCAGTAGGGCAAAAGAAGCCATGGCACCATAGAATATGACAGGATTGTTTATTGCAGGCCCCTTCCGCCTCTTTACTCCGAAGTAAAGCATGGACAGGAAGAATATGGAATATAGGATGGTCATGCCTACGTTGAGCCAGATGGTAGCTACTCCAATGGGAGGTGTGTTCAAGAGAAGAAAGAAAAGGTAAAATGCTGAGGACTTGTTGAAATTAGTAGACCATGACGGGTCAAAGAGCCCAATAGTTGAAACAATGAAGAATAGAAATGCAGTTGCAAATGTGATCAGGAAAACTGCCTTGAAAAGGGGGGAATCCTGCAGGTAGGATTCCTTTTGCCCGAATGGCCTCGAAATTGCTGGAGCACCCCATGGATCTGGAACCATGCCCATGGGGTGAGTAACCCAAAATTGGGCTTAAAGATTCAGTCAAGCACGAATTTGTATCCGTACTGAATGATGCCTGCTGTTCCCTGCTGAGCAATCTTCCTGAAGACTGCACTGACCCTCTTCCCTATTTCCACTTCTCCTGGATCAGCATCCACAATCTGTGCAGTCAGGGAAGGCCCCTCGTCCAGTTTCACTATGGCAAGGATGTAGGGCCTCTGTCTCACAAATGGTGATGGAACTTCATGAACAATGGTGAAAGATTCTATAACGCCTTTTCCTGACATTTCAACTTCCTTCATCTTGCCAACAGATTCCCTGTGGCAGATCGGGCAGACATCCCTTGGGGGGAAGTATGTCCTCTGGCAGTTGCCGCACTTGTGTGCCACAAGCCTGTACCTGTGAACTGATTCTCTCCAGAACCTTGATACCTCTCCCATTCTTACTCGCCCCCTACTATGTGCACAACAGACATGGAACCAGTTCCACCCATATTATGGAGCATTGCGTATCTGGAGTCCTTGACCTGCCTTTCGCCAGCCTTTCCCTTGAGCTGCCTGTACGCCTCTACAAACTGCCCAACGCCGGTCGCGCCGAGAGGGTTTCCCTTTGCCTTGAGCCCACCAGAGGGATTGATTGGTATTCTTCCATTGAGCTTAATGTCCTCGTAAACCAGTTCCTTTGCCTTGCCTTTCTCTACAAATCCAAGGTCTTCCAGTTCCATGAGGCCGTAAATGCTGTAGGAGTCATGAATTTCAGCGAAGCTGACATCTCCTATCTTGATTTTGGCGCCTTCCAGGGCTTTCCTGGAGGCAACCTTTGCCGAATCAAGGGTGTATAGTGATTTTCTGCTGTGCAGTGCGAGATAATCCTGCGCGTTCGCCGAACTGAGGATCTTTATCCCCTCCAGCTTGTGCCTCTTCACATAATTTTCAGATGCCACCAGAACTGCCGCGGCACCATCGCTGACAGGGCTGCAATCCATCATGTTAAGCGGCTCTGCTACCGCAACTGAGTTCAGTGCCTGTTCGAGGGTTATCTTGTTCTTGTACTGTGCATCGGGGTTTTTTGATGCATTTGCATGGTCGTTGACTGACATCATTGCAAGTGCATCCTTCTCCACATTGAAGTCTGTCATGTACTTCCTCGCAGTAATGGCTGCAAGAGCCGCTGGAGTTGCACCGAAGAACGCTTCCCATTCCCTGTCAAGAACTGAGCTGGTGAGGTCTATAAGTTCAGTGCCGAACACATCTGTCATCTTCTCGACGCCACCAACCATCACAAGATCATATTCGCCGGACTTAACCGCAAGGTATGCCTGCCTTACCGCTGCTCCTCCGGATGCGGTAGAAGCCTCAATCCTGATTGCGGGAATGTTATTTTCGGCTATTCCTGAGAAGTCGGAAAGAAGGGCGCCAATGTTTTCCTGCCCATTTATGATTCCAGCCAGACTGTTGCTTCCATAAAGAACCTGGACATCCCTGGAATAAACACCTGCATTCTCTATGGCCCTGAGACCTGCTTCGACTGCCAGTTCCCTTAGGGAGCGTTCCCAGAGTTCCCCGAATTTTGTTTCTCCTGCTCCAACTATGTAAACATCACTCAATTCCGTCACCAACGATTAGTTTTTTCTTGAATTTGGTGTATAGGGCATAATCAAGCCACCTGACTTTGCTCAGCTGCTCCTTTATTGTGGGCGCACCGTGCCTGTCAAGTTCATCTATCTTTTCTGTTACTGTAAGGTCAAAGGCATCGGACCCTGCGCCTGAACCGAATGAAACAGCGAATATCCTGTCTCCAGGCTTTGCTATGTCAAGAATTGCGGAAAGGCCTGTCATCATTGAAGCAGAATATGTATTTCCTATGACCGGGGTCAAGAGGCCATCCTTAATTTGCGGGTCCTGGAAACCTAGAGTCTTTGCTGCCCTTGTGGGAAATTTCCCATTGGGCTGGTGGAACACTGCATAATCGTAATCTGACGGTGTGGTTCCCATGCTCTCAAGCAATAATTTTGATGCAGATAGGGTATGCCTGAAATATGCCGGCTCTCCTGTAAATCTTTCCCCATGGCTTGGGTAAGGTTCTCCTTCCCTTCTCCAGAAATCAGGCGTATCAGATGTGACTGAAAGGGTGTGGTTTATGTCTGCAATCACATCTTCCTTGCCAATAATCATAGCTGTTCCTCCGGCAGATGCCGTATATTCCAGAACGTCTCCCGGGGCTCCCTGGGATGTGTCAGCACCTATTGCCATCCCATACTTTATCAGGCCCGAATCCACCATTGCCTTTACGTTCTGCATTCCTGCAGTCCCAGCCTTGCAAGCAAACTCATAGTCTGCTGCGAATAGGGCGAAATCCATCCCAACAGCTGCTGAAACGATGGTTGAAGTTGGTTTCACTGCGTATGGGTGTGACTCTGAACCAATGTAGAGGGCCCCGATCAGCTTCGGGTCCATTTTCTTTCTCTTGATTGCATTTCTTGCTGCCTCCACAGAAATGGTTGCAACATCTTCATCTGGGGCTGGTACTGATTTGCTTAAAATGTATATTCCATTCTTTATGGAGTCAACGTCTTCTCCCCACACCCTTGCTATTTCCTCAGGCTTAATCCTGAATCTCGGAATGTAGGACCCGTAGCTCACTATACCGGACATTAATTCACCGGTTAGAGGAAGTTGAATGTTATATATAAAAATTCACGAAATAGACTTCACCAATTGCCGAACTTTTCCAAATATTCTCTTCTTAATGGTGGTAGAACCATTGAAACACGGAGTTTGCTGATTAAATGATGTAAGCAGTCTAATATATATAATCGCAGATAATCAGCTTTGTGAGGGAACAAAATGGTTGACCTCAACCCCAATGAAATAAAGATTTATGATGCCGTGAAAAAGCTGGGCGCAATTAGCGAAGAGACACTGAAGTCTGCGGATGACATTATGAAAGCATCAAGACTTGGTAAGGCAATCGTGACTTCAGCGCTGCAGTCCCTGTCAAACAAGGGATACATCAAGAGGGTCGCCAGATCCAAGAGTGCAGGATATTTCGTAGTCAAGTGAAAACTGTAGTTTGTTGTGCTGCGACATGGAATACGTTTATATTTTTGTATTCCATATTTAATTTACATCGCCGATTGCATCCTCTTATGTATGTAAAAGAGCATAATGGGAACAATATATATACGCGATTTAATCTAGATAGGTAAGAGAATGACAACTTTAGTCCTGAATGTGGACAGGGATAACGACTACGGGGAGAAGGCAGGCATAGAAGGCCCCATAGTCGGTTACGAGGCTTGCTACAATGCAGCCCTTAAGTTGATCTCTCAAGACCCTGAGGATTCAGACGCCAATGCACTTTTTGGCGCCATCAAGCACTATGAAGAACTTCTTAAGCAGGGCAATCCGGCTGAAATAGCACTTATCACAGGCGACATGGATGTGGGCCAGGTTTCAGACGAAAGGATTGGAAAACAACTTGACCTTCTCCTATCGGGTGACCATTTCGACGACGTTGTCCTTGTAACAGACGGAGCGGAGGACGATTACATTGTTCCGCTTATCATATCCCGTAAAAAGATGAGGTATGTCAAGCATGTGATAGTAAGGCACAACCAGAACATAGAATCTGTTTACTATTACATTGTCAAAGCACTGAAAGACAAGAAACTCATCAACAAGTTCATCATCCCGCTGGGGCTCGTTCTCCTCACATACGGTATAGTGTCCCTTGGATTCATTTTCTACCAGATCTTTGCCACCACAGTTAAGTCAGTCGATCCTAGCCTTGGAGCAATAACATTTGTTACCATAGTGCTTGGGGCATACTTTGTGGAGCGTGGCTTTGAGCTGGGCAGGATTGCCAAGAGCATATTCAACTCTGTGCGTGAGTATGCGCAGGAAACCAGGATTATATTCCTTTCATACGTCATATCCGCGAGCCTAGTGTTCGTCGGCATAGCTTCAAGTTACGTCATGACCAGGGCAAACATGTCCAACGCAGTGGATGGAGTGCTCATATTCCTTTCAATGTTCACATGGTGGGTATACGGAGCCTTCTTTGCCAGGGAAGCGGGACTGGCCGTTGAAATGTATGTCAACAACAACAGGAATGGAATATTCAGGATACTCTATGGCCTGATGTTCTCACTGTCCGTTGCGTTCATAGTTTACGGAATGATAAACTACATCAGGTACATACTTCAGTACATTCCATTTTCATCCGCAATAATCAGCATATTCTTCCTGGTGCTTGGCCTGATAATTGCAATGCTATCCTCCATGGTTCACAGGTACTTCAACGAGAGGGAGGAGATATCCATGCCAGCCAAGACTGCTTCCAAGAGCACTTTCGACGAAAAATGAACATTGAGCAGTGGGAGCATTTCTACCGTGAAATTTGCCTTGACCTTAATATAAATCCTGACTCTGATCTCAAGAGTGCTGAACTGCTTGAATCAATTATTGGTGAAAATTCCAATGTTGGGTTGATTGAGAAGTACAGAGGAAATGTATTTTACGTTATAGGAAACGGCACCAATCTTGCTGAAGCACTGCCCCTTTTAGGAGAAGGCACAACAATCGTGGCCGATTCTGCTGTCAAAGCTTTCATGGGTACCGGCAGAGCTCCAGACTTGGTGGTCACTGATCTGGATGGCGGCATTACCTCACTCAGGCAGGCATATAGAAAAGGGGCAATTATGATCATACATGCGCATGGGGACAACCAGGATCTTATCAGGAAATATGCCCAGGAATTCTCAGGAAGGGTGGTTGGGACTACACAGAACAAACCTCTTGGACACATATCCAATTTCTTCGGGTTCACTGACGGAGACAGGGGTGCCTATCTTGCGGATTATCTCCATGCGGGCGAAATATACCTGGCAGGATTTGACTTTTCAATAGCTGCCAGCAAGAAAAACACTGATCCTGAGAGAAAATTGAAAAAACTGAAATGGGCGAAAACCCTTCTTGAGGAACTCGCCATGGAACGTGGCAAAACCCTGGAGAGCGGTCCGATTATTCCTCTGTGATGATGTACGGGTCCTGATAAATTATGGCCTTTTTGCAGAAGTCCATTGCAAGGCTAGCTTCAATATCCTTCCTGGACCCCATTATCTTGAGCCTGGTGGAACCTTTGGATTTCCTGATTCGATCTGCAGCTTCCTCAAAGGGCGGATTCTTTCCAAGGAGCCAGTCCCTCATGAACTCAGCATAAATATAGTCCTCGTCGGCAGGGCCGTCTGGCCTGTTTGAAACAATAATGTCCACCCTCTCAAGATCCCTTAACTTTTCATAGGTGGATGTGAAGTTGATGAAGGAGCTTATGTAGATCTTGCCGGTGGGATAGATTTTCTTTAACACCTTGGTGCCGTTGGTAGAAGTGAAAATAACCGTTTTCCCCTCCAGTTGGGCATTCATTGCATCACTTGGGCTGTTGTTCATGTCAAATCCGGGCACTTTCATCCCGTATCTTTCCCCAACAACAAGGAATTCAGGGTTCTTTCTCTTAAGAATACGTGCATCGCTTACAGAGGAAGTTGGAATTATTTTCTCTGCCCCCTTGGTAAGGATTATGGGCATGGTGGAGGTCGACCTGAAGACATCAACCAGAACCTTGGTGCTCTGCTCGAATACCTTCTCTTTCCTTCCATCGATGATATTTACCTTCAACTCCCCTGCTAATCATGATAGTTGTATAAGTTTACTTCTCCTTTGGGTTCATGCATTTTTGAGCACCCAAAGAAAAAACTTAAAGAGTGTTTAATCAATAACGGCGAACTTATCAAGGTGAACATCAATGGCGCAGTCAGTAAGTACCATGGTAGAAGGAGGAAAGGCCAGCACTGGTCCACCACTTGGTCCAGCCCTTGGCCCACTTGGTCTTAACCTGGGACAAATAGTCAAGGAAATTAACGAAAAGACAAAGGATTTCCAGGGAATGCAGGTACCTGTTACAGTAACAATTATAGATGCTGAAACAAAGAAATACGAAATTAAGGTTGGGATACCGCCAACATCAGCCCTAATAAAGAAAGAGCTCAAGATAGAGAAGGGATCCGGGAACAGAAAGGAAACCATAGCCGGGAATGCTACCCTGGAACAGATGAAGAATGTTGCAAGGGCAAAAATGGGAAGCATGCTCGCCAACGACATGAAAGCTGCTGTGCTTGAAGTTATTGGGACATGTGTTTCACTGGGAATTACCGTGGAAGGCAAGGATCCAGTTGAATTCCAAAGGCTTATTAAGAAAGGTGAAATCGAGATTTAGCTGTAGGAGAGCCTAGGCTCGCATGCACTACAGAGGTGATTAAAAATTGGCTTCTAAGAAAGAATTACTAGCCCAGATCGATCAGGTTAAATCAACTTCCAAGGAAAGGAAGTTCAATGAAAGCATTGAGCTTGCAATCAACATGAAGGAAATTGACCTGAGCGACCCAAAGAACAGGATTAACGAGGAGATATCGCTGCCAAAGGGCAGGGGAAAGGACCTAAAGATAGCCGTTATCGGAACTCAGGAAATGACCGGAAAGGCAAAGGGTTCAGCAGATTTCCTTTATGGGCCAGAAGACCTTGGGAAATTTGGAGATGACAAAAAAGCATTCAAGAAGTTGGCAAGCCAGATTGATTATTTTGTTGCAGAGTCAACATTGATGGCAAACATAGGTAAGTCACTTGGTCAGGTGCTTGGACCTAGGGGAAAGATACCAAAACCACTGCCACCTGGTCAGGACCCGAGCGGGCTTATAGTCAACCTGAAAAAGACAGTCAGGGCAAGGAGCAGGGATAAGAAGACTTTCCATGTCCCTGTTGGGACAAGACAGATGGAGAGCGCCGACCTGGCTGAAAACATAAATGCTGTTATCAGAAGAATAGTTGGAAAGCTTGAAAAAGGATATGGCAACATTGATTCAATCTACATCAAGACAACAATGGGCAAACCCGTAAAACTGAGCCTGGAGGTATTAGAATGAAGAATGAACCAGCACAGTGGAAAGTTGACCTGGTAAAGGAACTTTCCAAGGAAATAGAAAAGAGTCCAGTTTCAGCGCTGGTAAGCATAAAGGGCATAAGAAATGCCCAGTTGCAGAAGATTAGAGCAGACCTCAAGGGCAGGGTAAAGATCAGAGTGGTCAGAAAGAGACTTCTCCTGAAAGCCCTTAGCAAAGTCAAGCTAGAGAACATCAAGAATTTTGGAAGCATGGCTGAGGGCCAGATCGCTGTCATCACAACAGAGGAAGCCCCCACTAGACTTTATAGAATGCTTGAAAGCACGAAACAAAAAGCCGCCGCAAGAGGCGGAGAAATCGCAGAAGATGATATCATAGTTCCTGAAATGCCGACAAACTTCCCTCCCGGACCAATGATCAGCGAATTCCAGAAAGCTGGGCTTCAAACTGCCATTGAGAAGGGAAAGATAGTCATCAAGAAAGAGACTGTCTACGTAAAGAGGGGAGAGGCAATTCCTAAGGACAAGGCAAAGATCCTTGAGAAGCTGGAGATCCTTCCTGTCACAGTTGGCCTTAATATGATTGGGGCTTACGAGGCAGGGCTTGTATTCAACAAGGAAGCTGTATCAATAACCGAGGAACAGCTGCTTGGAGATATAGCAAGGGCATTCTCTCAGGCCAAGAATCTTGCACTGGAGACCCTGTTCCTGGTACCAGAGATCGTACCCCAGCTCATAGTCAAGGCAAGGCTCTACGCAGAACAGCTTGCGCTGGAGACTGGAATTGTGGACGAAAGCAACGTACAGCTATTTATACTCAAAGCAATTAGGGAAGCTAATGCTTTGAACCAGGCTGTATCTGGCGAAGTCCCGGAAGGAGCACAGGAAACAGAGGGAACCGCCAGTGAGCCAGCTGCGTCCGAGGAATCGAAACAGGACGATGAAGATAAGGCATCTGAAGGCCTTAGCGCACTATTTGGATAAAGGAGGAAAAAAGAATGGAATACGTATATGGAGCTCTGCTGCTTCACTCAGCAGGAAAAGACATCGATGTTGAAAACCTGAAGAAGGTACTTGCCGAGGCCGGCGTAAAGCCTGACGATGCAAGGTTGAAGTCCCTGGTGGACAGCCTTAAGGAAGTAAAGATCGACGAAGTGCTGAAGAACGCCGCAGCTGTCGCCTTGGCAGCACCTGCCGCAGCTGCACCAGCAGAGAAGAAGAAAGAAGAGAAGAAAAAGGAAGAACACAAAGAGGAAAAGAAGGAAGAGGCTAACGAAGAGGAAGCCCTCGCCGGACTTAGCTCACTCTTTGGGTAAGGCCTTAGATGGATTACTACGGGTACTTCTGGGGACTTCTCAAATACTATCTCCCCATTATATTATTTATTATTTCAGTATCAATAGCACCAAACGTAGTGCTGTTAATCATATCCCTTGCCTGGATAATGACTTCACTGCTGGTGTCTGTAATGCTGTGGGAACCTAATAAGAAAGAAAGTTATTATTGATTCCCTCAACAATCTTTTTCAATCAGTCATTTTTACATTTTAAGAGTGCATCTGAATCATTGTGAACTTGCAACACCCATTGACAGAAAGTGGTGGATTCTGGCCATAACAAAAGTTGGTTATTCCTGAACTTTTTTAAGTGTTGTAAATAAAAAAATTTGGTTTTTGGGGTATTAAGCAAGGCCAAGTTCATTGAGCTTGGACATTACCTCTACTGCATGTTCCTTTGGTGATACTTTGGGGTATACGTGGGCAATCTTGCCTTCCCTGTTTATGAGATAGGTGACCCTGCTTGCTGTGTTCCCTCCAAGCACTCCATAGGACTGGGCAATGCTCTTCTTGTCATCGGCAACCAGCGTAAAGTTGAGGTGGTATTTGTCCACGAACTTCTTGTGTGACTTCTGGCCGTCCACACTCACGCCCAGAACCTTGACGCCTGCTTTCTCGTACTGTTCACTGTTGTCCCTGAAGTTGCATGCTTCCGCTGTGCATCCCGGGGTGTCATCTTTCGGGTAGAAATACAGAACCACGGGCTTGCCTCTGAAATCTTCTAGTTTAACAGGCTTCCCGTCCTGATCAACTGAGCTGAATTCAGGTGCGGCATCTCCCACTTTTAACAAATCTGCCATATTACACCTAGAACACACTGTTATTTAACATTTGCAAAAAATCTGCGGGCCTCTCTGCATCAGGAGAAAGTCTTCATGATCTTGTCACCAGGGAAGTGGATAAGGATAATTGCTTCCCCTTTCTTGTTTGCCATAATATCACCTGCAGATTTCTTTGAAATCCCCACTCCAACATACTGCTTCTTGCTGTTCCGGATAAAAACCATGGAATTTTCCTTAATTTCCGGATCCATCTGAGTGATGCCCTGGGCAAAGACATTAGCGCCGTTAATGATGTGCGGAACGGCTCCATCGTCCACTGTAACATACATTGAATCTGGTTGAATATCGTTGAGGAGAAACAGTGTAGGTATAGTTCTGTCGTAAACGTAAACATAGGGCCTTCCGTTCACGAAAAAGCACTTCTCGCCTTTTCTTTCATCAATTTCGACACCGACATCCGGAAGCGAGATCCCGAGGGATGTGAGGGATTCGCGTAGTGCTTTTACGTCTTTTTTCGAAACGAAATGCCTTGCCATTTTTCACCTTATGAATACTTTGATGTTTTCAATCTCCTGTGCCATTACAGAAGTACCATTCTCCAAAATGCGCGATATGTAGGGCTTGATCTTCCAGGAAAGGCCCCTCTCCGTATCGTTGAACTGCCATTCCCTGTTCTTAGATTCTCCCAGGCAATCCAGGAATGTATAGAATATGGCCTTCCTGACGTGTGATTTACCCGATGTTTTCTCAGCCTCCCTCAGTGCCTTGTCCTTCCCCAGTGTAAAATAATCCTTGATTATGTCAATGAGGTACTGAGAGTCGGGTGACCAGGCTTCAATTCCAATGTCTGACTTGATTACAGCAATCCTGGATTTTTCAGCTACAGCCTCAATCTGGTCCGTTGGGGAGCCTTTGAGTGCCTTCATTTCTGAATCTGAGAGCTCAGGATACAACCCTTTCATAATGATGTGCCCAGAAGCGGGCCATATGGTCTCAAGCACCTTTCTTTCGGAGAAAGCTTCCATGTAAATGCCCTTGCCATAATTCTCCAGGGCATCAATGAGAATCTCTTCCGGGACATATTTGAACTCGTTTACCTCTGTAAAGTCCACAATGCCTTTATAGCCCTTTTCCCCCACAATGAAGAAGCCGCGTTTCACGGCCTCGTTTATCCTGAATTCGTTGACTTCCCTCAGGAAAGTCCTGTCATTAATCTTGCCTGAAATGTACATATTAAGCGGCTCTGCAGGAATTTCTCCTATAAGGTCAGAAAGAAAATCTGATCTGAAGCTGAAATCCCTTCCAAGGTCCGGCGAGATCATGTGCTTCATCAGGCTGTGCAGGAGATTTGTGGTGGAATTGTCATAGAACCTGAATTTAACAGAGTTGAGGTGCAGAACTTCCATGTGCCTTCCATTGCCAGGTAGGATTATTGTATCATCTTCCTCCTGGAATTGTATGCCTTCATCCCTGAGGCAATCCTCGAAGAAGTCTTTTCCCGGGCTAGTGTTTTTGCACGAGCCAAGAAAATATTTTGTGGATGAGTAGATCCTTGCCCCTTTTGTCTTTGCAAGGGAAGAAAATGCGAACATTCTCCACAGGGGGCTCTCATAATGCTGTATGCCCACAAGCACACTGTCATCAGTGTTACCCCTCTTGGCATATTCTATGGAACCATAGGGAGTCTTCATCATTCCAAAAAGTGGGGCAGAATCTGACTCCATTATTCTGAATGTTTCACTCAGGCCAGAGAGGAACTGGTCTGAGGTCTTTGTAAATTTATCATAAGCCTGGGAGCCTGCGAGGGACTCCACTTTCTTCCTGTAGGAGTTGAATGAACAGAACATGCCGCCATCAAGGCATTCTGGCACAAGGCTGGCAGGATCTTCAAAGAGCTTTCTCAGCCTGTCAATGAATTCCTTCTGTTTCTCCTTGGAAGTAGACTTGAGTCTCATCTGACCCTTACTTGTTGTCGAGTTGCCTGATTGCCTCTGCCCGGACAGTCACAGGTATTGGAACCATTGATTCCACCAGCTGGACAGTTACTTCTTCCTTATTGGAATCTATGGAAACAATCTTGGCCTTCTCTCCCTTGAATGGGCCATCAATCAGTTCCACAAATGCTCCCAGTTCAAGACCTGATACTGCAGGTTTTGGTTTGAGATAGTGTTCAATCTCCTCAAGTTTGATATCTCCTTCCACGCTGCCTTTGTAACCCTTTATTCCCTTGGCAATGAAACTGACCCTGTCAGGGTGCATGGTTTCAACAAAAACGTATCCCTTGACCTCGTACGGCGACATTATGGCAAGGACTTCGTTGGTAGCGTTTGGGTCTCTCTCGAGCCTCTCCTGCTTGTCCTTCTCGCTCTGTCTTTCAAGGTCCTTTGAAACCTGGTACTCGTTTCCAACAGTGGTTTTAAGGGCCATGATAACCGGATTGAGCTGAACGGTGAACTGCCCTCCTGTTTTGTGTATTCCATCCTCTGACTGAATAGTAACCTTGAAAGTGGCAGAATCTCCCTGGTAGCCTCCCTTGGGTGAGGTTATCTGGAGAACCAGCTTTCTTTCTTTCCTAGCATCAACATCAAATTCATCCTCCACCTTGATTGTATCAATAGGGGAGAGTGTGAAATTCTTTGTCTTCTGGTCCTGAATTGCAAGGAACCACTCAACGAGTTTGTCCACCTGCTTGAATTCGGAAACAACACTGATCCTGAATCTTCTCTTTGAACTCTGGATATTCTTAACCAATATGGGGATATCCAGAGTCCTGTCACTCCCCAGTGTTTCGTCCTTTACCTGAAACTTAACCCATTCAAACTGACTTTCAGCGTTTTCCATATTAAAAATCCCCTAAGGAAGGTGAATATATACACCCATAACCAGATAGATGAAGAACCCAACAAGTCCAAGGATAACGATACCAACGCCTGTTATCATCACTACTTTGAGATATTCATCCCTTGCAGGCTTCTTGGCCATTTTAAGTATTCTCGAATATTTTCCCTTTCCAATGCCCCCGACTTTCCTTTCAATCTTGCCCTGAAAATCGAGTAGCTTATCATCCATGGTCATGATTGTTCGACATTCCTTAACATAATAACGAATAAAACATTTGCTAAATCATTGAAAATAACAATCATTCCATAGATTGATTGTTAATACTGAATATAAAAAATTATTAAAACACACAAAACAGAAGCCTGTAAATTGTAAGAGAAAGAATGTGCCTTTGACTCGCCATATCTTAGGAGGTGATCCATCCGCAGGTTCCCCTACGGATACCTTGTTACGACTTAACCCTCCTCACTGACATCAGATTCGAGTTTGCCCTTTCGAGCATACCCTCATCCAACACCAGCTCGGATGGTTTGACGGGCGGTGTGTGCAAGGAGCAGGGGCATATTCACCGCGGGCTGTTGACCCGCGATTACTACGGAATCCACATTCATGAGGGCGAGTTACAGCCCTCAATCCTAACT
>JAKAUW010000075.1 GCA_021817455.1 Thermoplasmata archaeon
CTCTCACGATACTTGTTCGCTATCGGACTTGAGTTGTATTTAGGGTTGGATGTTAGTGCCACCCATATTCTCACGCGAATTACGACGCATAATACTCTGGGACACTCTCCTCATAACCTCATGACTTGCTCCAACGGGGCTATCACCCGCTCCGGCTCTGCTTTCAATCAGATTAGGATTCGTCATGTAAATATTGGGAAAGGCCCGAACACCACATCTCTCCAATGTTACCAAAGGAGATTCAGTTTGCCCTATACCGCTTTCGATCGCCTTTACTAACGGTATCTCAATTGATTTCTCTTCCTCCAGGTACTAAGATGTTTCAATTCCCTAGGTACCCCCTCCTCTCGGAGTGTTAAAAAACGGGAAGTCCCATTCGGATATTCTCGGATCTATGGCCCCGTGCGCCTCCCCGAGACTTTTCGCAGCTTGGCACGTCCTTCATCAGCTCTCAAACCAAACCATTCCCCAAGCAGTTTAGCAGTTTACACAATCCATTTTACTGTAAACGAAATCTGGCTTCATTGGTTCTTTAATGAACCTCTAACCCTTCCCTATTGAGTATTTCTCTCAAGAGGTGCATTCAAAGTGCGTATCCCGTGTATAGCTTGAGCGGATATAAGCGTTTTGGTAAATTGAATTATGGTCGGGGCTAGATATAACCGACTTTACAGCACATAGCACTTGTTTAAATACTTTGCCGGAGAATACATTATATTGAAGGAAAAGGGAAGGATTCTTGGTCTTGATGATGGGCCGTTCTCTAGGTCCAGAGATACATTTGCCCCATTTGTGGGAGTGCTCATGAGGCTGGATGGCCGAATAGAGGGAATCAGGATCAGGAAATTGCCCATTGACGGTGATGAAGCTGAGGATACAATTGCTGAGATGGTTAATTCAATTGGGACTGATAATATCAATCTCATCATGTCAGAAGGCATCACCTTCGCAGGATTCGACATCGTGAGCCCGGAGGAGATTCTATTGAGAACTGGAATACCTTACATTTCCGTTACCAAGTCCAACGCTGATTTGGCTTCCATGGAGTCTGCTCTGTCAAAACATGGGGAAGATGGCAAAATCGCAAGGCTAAAGAAACTGAATCCTGCAAAGTGCACCATAAAGGCAACGGAATTCACCATAAACTATGCAGGCATCACCAAGGAAGAAGCAATGAAAATACTCGGCAAGAGCACCTATGTGGGAACCGTTCCGGAGCCAGTAAGGATTGCGCACATGATTGCAGAAGGTTTGCGTATGTACCAAAGTCAGTAATTCTTGTGGAATGATTTTCTTCCCATAACATCTTAGAATACTGAAGCAGGACAAAGGCTATGCGTTTGCATCAGCAAATACGCTCTGTTGAATGAATGCCTTAGCCGGAGATTATTGGCGAAAAGCAACCTAAGCTATTAGGCAAATGAAAAAATATTACACTATGAAGTTATATTCTAATGAGGTTGTCCATTGTCCCAGAAAGATAAAGGTGCACTTGAAGCGTTGATTGAGGTTACAAGGTCTGACTGCGTCATAACCAATTTTGTAAGCAGTGTTAACGGCGATATCAAGATTGAAAGGCTGAGAATCGGGGAAAACAAAACGCTTCACCGGCTGGAATCAAGTTTAGATCCAGAGCAGGTGCTTCCTGGACTCCAGAAATGCTCGAACAACGTTATCCGGGTGGGCAAAACTGGATATTGGGCTGAATCCCACAGTTGCACGGCCTGCAGGTTTTTTGCAGGATCCAACGCAGTTGTGCTGAGTTCCAAAGCCATTGATGGAAGGAGAATTCTCTACAGGATCCTAGTGCAGAACCCAACAAAACTCAAGATTCTTGAGAAAGATCTTGAGGTTGCTGGCCTGAACCCGAACGTCCTCGAAACAGAATTCGAGAGCCTTGAAATCCTGACAGAAAGGGAGAAAGAAGTGGTGAATATGGCATTCCGCCATGGCTATTTTGATCCTGACAGGGGGATTTCCATGACTGAGATTGCCAAAATCATGAAGGTGTCAACTCCATCTCTTTCTGATGTTCTGCGAAGGGCGACCAAGAAGATTGTAAAATATTATATAGAAAACAAGTTCTGATTTCTCGGGTCAGCAGGAAACTTCCCCCTTCCCTCTCTGGAATTCTGTGCTCTCACCAATGAGAATGCCAGCCAATCCAGGATTCCTGAAATCCCTTATTCTAATTGGAAAGCTGTATTCTTTCGCTAACCAAATGGTCTTCACCTGAATGCCTTTTGTTTCTCCCTGATTATTCACCGCATTCTCGTTGGATCCAATTTTCCCCACAGAACTGGATTCCACTTTGCTTTCCTTGATTTCAGCCTTTGACCCGGGCATATCCATCCAGCAAGTCAGTATAGAACCATTGAAAGAGCTGGAGACAAGCGCTGCAGTGTAATCACCACTGTTCCTTCCCAGGGTAGCCAATTTCCCGGAAGGCGTCCTGCACAGGAATCCAGTAAGTACGGTTATGTTCCCATTTCCTGAAGCTCTGGAAATGACGGGTCTGATAAGTTCACGTGACCATTCCTCGTCCACGGATGCGTCAACAGGATTTTCATCTCTGGACACAATTATTTCATTTGCCAGGACTGAAATTGCACTGAGGTTATTGTTCAGAAGATACCATTTCATTATGACTGAGGAGAGTTTATCACCGTAGGACAGGATAAGCGCCCTCCTCTCCGTTGGTTCCGCAGGTCTGGTTCCAGTAACCAGTTCGATAAGCTCCTGGAACAGTTTTCTGACCTCTTCAACAGAAGGATCCCTTGTCCTTTTCTTTGTTATCTTTGACATGGCATCCAGATGCAGTTTCTGAAGATCGCTGATCTTCTCCATGGAGACCCCTTTGTCGTATGACAGGCAGAGTTCTGTGAGCTGCTGTGTTACGCCACTGATGGCATTTACAATGACCACTGGATTCCTGTATTCTGAAATGATCCTGACTGCGCTCGAAAAGTCCTCTGCTGTTGACAGGCAGGAATTTCCAAACAAGAGAACATCATATTGTACTTCCATAATCATCATCTCTGGTTTGTTTTGTCTTTGTTTCTAATATTCAGAGTCAAGTGGACCCACATCCATGCAGGTGCCAGTTGCCGTTGCCGAATATGACCTTGTAATATGATTCTTATAAGTTGTTTTCGTCATACTAAATAATCTATACTCATTTTTACGTAATGGTAATCTTGATGTGCCAGAGCATGAGAAATGGCCCAATCTTGTTGTATTTTCATATGCATATTCCCCGTTCCATAAAATATGCCTGATGGCTGTGCTGTTTGTGAAAAATTGATTGTGGTATAGATGTGAAAAAATGGAGTAAATTTACTCTTTGAACATGAAGAAATCGAGTTCGTCCACTGCTTTTTCCCTGACGGCTTCAATGTTCTTCACAACATCGTCCAGCTTCTCTTCCTCAACGGGGATGTACTTCATTTTTCCCAGGGACATGTGGTATGATCCAGGGCAGAGTACTCCTTCCTTGACAACGATTGCATCCGGCTTGAGAGACAGTATGCCTGCCATGCATCTTTCTTTCCCGCCGTATGGGGAACCGAAACCGGGGTTCTCGTATTCTGTTATCTGCTTGGTCTCGTCGTCAATTACCATTATTGAATTTCCGTATTCAAGTGGCGTGACATAGTTCTCTTCGTCAACTACTGCTACGATCTTCATGCCCCCATATTTCTTTACCACTAATTTAAGTTGATGGTTTTTTGATAACGACAATAAATGAAAGGGTAGTTCTTGTTCTTCGAAATAGTTTCCAATAGTTTTCCGCCTGTATTCCCGCGAAATTGTAATGAATTGTTCACTGGAAGCCACTTATTAAAGAATCTTCCCGATCGCTGAAAACCCGCAGTGTTAAAAATTAATCAGGAAGTTTGGCTTTGCCATTTTATTTCTTGTGTTCCTTGCATATTTCCACCTGGCTTTCTGGTTCACCACAAAAGGCCTGTTTTCAGTACTTTATTCTTTCTATTTTGCAATAGCTGGCTCGTTCCTTTATGAATTTTTCCCTGGTATCGGAACTATACGCATTTTTATTGGCACGGCCCAGGGCACACACAGAGATTGAAAACAAGTGAAACAAAATGTCCAAGGACGACTGCGCCAAATAAAGCCTTAGAAAATTCTGTGCCCTTAGGAATTAAGGAAAGATGGGAATTTTTAGAAAATATCAGTAATATCCGGTAAACGACACTCCGAGTGATGGCATCTCAATTCCGCTTCCATTCTCGACATGCCCTACTTCCTTGAACTGCAGCCTTCCCCTCAGGGTATTGAGGAAGTCTATCCTGCTCTCCGGATCAATGATAATGACATAGCCCATTCCCATGTTGAAGACCTCATACATCTGTGCCGGAGTCAATTCTCCCATGCTCTGGAGCTGCTTGAATACGTTCTGGGGCTCTATTGGATCTGAGAGAACGTACTTCATATCCTTCATCCTGGTGAGGTTTTTGATTCCGCCACCGGTTATGTTGGCCATTCCCTTTATGTTCACTATGTTCATGATGTCAAGTACTTCCCTGACGTAAATTCTGGTAGGCTCCAGGAGCACATCAAGAGCTTTCTTCGACTCACCTGGGAATTTTCCCTCGAGATCTATTTCATTGTCCTTGATAATGTCCCTTACAGTAGTGAACCCGTTGGAATGGAGACCGCTGCTCTGCAGTGCAAATATGAGGTCCCCATCCCTGATGTTCTCGCCGTTGACGATCTGTGTCTTCTGCACGATGCCCAGGGAAGTCCCCGAAACATCAATGTGGTTGATCAGGTCAGGAACTATGGCAGTTTCACCGCCCACGATTGTGATGTTTGACATCTGCGCACCAACATTGAATCCCGTTCCAAGCTGCCTTGCAATCTCTGGGTTTGGGTCCCTCAGGGCGATGTAGTCCACCATTGCTATGGGTTCTGCTCCTGCGGTGATTGCATCGTTTACGTTCATTGCTATGCAGTCTATCCCAAGGGTATCGTACCTGTTTCCTTCCTCCGCGATCATGGATTTTGTTCCAACGCCATCATTGTTCAAGGAAACGGCAAAGTTCCCGAGATCGACAAGAGAAGTGAAACCCCCAAAGCTTCCAATTGTCCTGAAATCTTCCCTCTTGAATTTGAGCTGCCTGATAAAAGAGCTGACGAATTCGCCAACCATCTTACGATCTATGATCTGTGGCTCACTTCCTTGCATAACAACTGTATGCGATCATGCCATAAATTTTTATCAGAATTGGCAGGGATTTTAAACAAAACCAATGATTTTCCCTCTATTTTGGTCAGAATGTGCAGTTACTGGGCTTAGTTTAGAGGTCTGAATCATGGTCTTGAAAAATGGCTCCATGGCAGGTAGGACTTAATCTCTTGGTTTTTGAGTTTAGGATATTATATTATATGTCTTTGAGCGGATACGTGCCCATGGCAAAGTTCCTCCTGACTGAGAATGATCTAACAAAGGCCTTCAGGAAAATCCCTGACGGAAGCGTTGTTGCCATTTCCGGATTTAACATTTCCACTGCGCCAGAGTATTTACTGCTCAGGCTTTACGACACATTTCTGAAATACGGGCATCCCCGGCACCTTTTCATTGAGTCCGACAGTCTCCCAGGTTCTCCCGGGCGTGGCATTGACAAGGTATGCAGCCAGATAGAGGAAGAGAAGCATTACAATTTCCTCAAGGGGATACTCATGCCTTTCCTTGGGTGGTCACCTGCACTCCAGAAACTTGTCCTTGATGAGAGGATAGAGGGTTACACGCTCAGCATCGGAACCATGGCCCACCTCCTGCGGGAGATTTCTGCCGGAAGGCCTGGACTCATCACCAAAGTGGGAGTAGGCACATTCCTGGATGCCAAACAGGACAGCGGCACCCTTAACGAGCTAGCAAGAAAGGTGGGCAGGGTGAGCGTAGAAAATATGGTCATCCATGGGAAGGATTACCTGCTCATATCCGCACCAAAGCCCAATGTTGCCCTGATACGCGGAACAACCGCTGATGAGATGGGAAACATCAGCATGGAGAAAGAGGGAATTTACGGCACGGTATTCACCATCACTCAGGCTTCTAAAGCTGGGCCGGACCAGGGAATGACCTTCTGCCAGGTTGAAAGGGTGGCAAGGCTCGGCACAATCAACCCCAAGGCAGTCCACATACCGGGGCCTCTTATTGATTATGTTGCAGTCTCCCCTGCAGAATATGCATGGCAGACCGGTTCAATTGAATTTGACCCAAGAATTTCCGGTGGCCTCATCCCACCGCTGGCGCATAAGCACCGTGAAAAGATTGAACTTGATGCCAGAACCGTCATAGAGAGAAGGGCTGCCATTGAGATAGCCAGGACTGTGAGTGAGAAGAAAAGGGCCATTATAGCAAACTTCGGTGTCGGAATACCATCCGAGATCCCATCCCTGCTGGATGCGGAACGGATCTCAGATTACATTTATTCCACGGTGGAGGCAGGGCCATGGGGAGGTGTTCCACTTACAGGCAACGATTTTGGCGTTTCCATAGGCCCCTTTGCCATAATACCGCTTCCGGACCAGTTCACCCTGTATGAAGGCGGCATGATCGACATCTCAATCCTTGGATTCATGCAGGTTGACGCTGAGGGAAACGTGAATCCATCTATACTACCGGGGAGGATACCTGGACCTGGAGGATTCCCTGCAATCACCTGCGGCTCTCCGTCCATTGTTTTCACTGGCCAGTTCAGCGCAGGCAAGCCTGACATAAGGATACATGATGGGAATGTTACCATAGCCAGGGAAGGGGACACAACGAAGTTTGTAAAACAGGTTTACAAGATATTCTTCAGAGGGGAAGTTGGAGTAAAGGAGAATAAGAAAGTCACATTCATAACAGAAAGGGCAGTTTTCAAGCTTGGTAACCATGGAATCGAACTCACTGAAATAGCCCCAGGCGTTGACATGGACAGGGACATCCTGGACAGAATGGAATTCAAGCCAGTTGTGAATTCCCACCCGCAAATAATGGACAGTTCCATCTTCCTTCCAGAGAGGCTTGGCCTCACCTCATACGTAAGCGGAATCAAGAAGAATGGTTTTGAGGAATGAATTTTCCCATTTGCAGTTACAAAGAATAACACTAATCCGGAGGCTTTCGTCCATAACCTGCCAGGGAGCATCTAGATTCTTATCCTGCCTGGTTCTCCCACTGCGTTGAAGGAAATCAAGTTTCTAATACCCTATGTAGTGTTTACAGCATTTTCATATTTCTTCGTCAAGAATGGGCTATCTTACGCTTCGCCGCTTATCTTCATGGCAATGAGGTACCTGATTGCAGGCCTTCTCCTGCTGGCCTTTTCCAGGAGGCTCATCCTCACCAGAAGCCTCCTGGTTCTTACCCTTCTCACTACAACGAGCACGGCCTTCTGGGGGTATGGCCTGCTTTATGTATCACCTGCCGAATCTGCAGTGCTCAGTTACTCCATGCCATTGTTTTCGCTTCCCATTGCATTTCTGATGGTATCAGAGAAACCGTCAAGGATGGAGACTGCTGGCATCATCGTTGGCTTTGCCGGAGTCGTCCTTTACGGCATACCGCTGCTTTCCGGCTTCACATTTGTTGGGATGGTTCTCACCTTAATCAACGCTGCATTCTGGGCATCATTCACAGTATTTTACCGGAAAATCAGGGATCAGGATCCTGTTGCAGTCAATGCAACGCAGTTCATCCTTGGCTCCATTGTGCTGTTCGCATTGAGCCCACTGGCGTTCAGGTTACACTTCACAACAGCATTCCTGGTTGACCTGCTTTGGATGGCAACACTGGGCGGTGCCCTGCAGTTCTTCCTCTGGAACAGCATGATAAGAATAAGCAGGGTAAACAGGATAACAGTGCTGGCATTCAGTGTTCCCATATTCACCATCGTGCTGGATGTCTTCATGACAGGAGTCCTGCCTACCATCTATTCCGTTGTTGGAGTTGCGGTGATGTTTGCAGGCATATCACTTTCCAGGCTGAAAGGCGGAATTTCATTTGTTGTGCCTCCCAGGGCAACTAAGAGATGAACCCTGCGGGTTCCAGAAACGGGCAATCTTTCATTTACCCTGACTCATTCTCTTTCCTGGCTACCGGAGTGGAGACGCACAGTTCCAACAGAATGATCCTTGCAACTACATCAGTTGCAGCATTTGCAACACCATTCCTGTCAAGCGCCATTGCCTTCGCTGTTCCCAGGATAGGTGTCGCTTTCCAACTTGACTTTATTGAGGCTGCCCTCATACCAATGGTTTTCCTCATACCGCTTGCCTCATTCATGATTTTTTTCGGAAGGGTTTCAGATGATGTCGGAAGGGCCAGGATATTCAAGATCGGGCTCGCATTATTTGGGCTGGCTAACCTTGGAGCTTACCTGTCCCCTTCCTACACATTCCTCATTGCAATGGTATTTCTTGCAGGATTGGGCTCTTCCATACTTGGCACAAATGCCACTGCAATTGTGAGTTACGCCTATTCCAGGGGAGGAAGGGGATACGCACTGGGCATCAATGCAATGTCTGTATACCTGGGGCTGACATTTGCCCCTTTTTTTGGAGGTTTCCTCATTGAATTTGCAGGCTGGCGATCCATTTTCCTCTTCTCCGGGCCGGTTGCACTCGCTGACCTTGTATTTGCTTATGTGGTCCTGAGGGGAGTGGACATCCAGGCCAGGGGCACTAGACCTAGCATTGCTGGAGCCCTGCTGATCGCAGCTGCAATACTCTCGCTTTCAGTAACTGTGGCTGTGGGAGATTTGCTGGGATTGATGAAAGCACTTTATCTGCTTCCATTGCCAGTCGTATTCTTCATTCTTTTCCTTTACAGGGATGCGCACAGCACAAACAGGGTCATACCTGTAGGCTTATTGAGGGGGAACAGGACCTTCTCCGCGTCATCCATCACTGCCCTGCTGAACTATCTCAGCACTTTTTCCATTGTTTTCATTTTTTCAATCTATCTGCAGGTCATTTTGCATGTCGGGCCTTTCATGTCCGGATTGCTCATACTTCCGGAGCCTGTATTCATGGTCTGCCTGTCCCCACTGGCTGGAAAGCTTTCGGATCGATTCGGATCAAGAATTATCGCTTCATTGGGAATGCTGGTCATAGGACTCTCCTTTCTGGCACTCTATGTGATTAACCCGCTCACCAGGACGGAAATACTGGTTCTGCTGGGAACCATCGGAATAGGGTTTGGGCTATTTTCCGCCCCCAATACAAACTCCGTGATGAGCTCAGTTCAGCGCGAGAATTCAGGCATTGCTTCCGGTTTCCTCGGAACGATGCGTTTTCTGGGGCAGCTTTTCAGCATAGTCATTGCCACTGAAATTATTTCATCCTTCATCCCCAGATCCCTTACTGTGGGAATGTTCTCAGGCAATGTAGTTACAATTACGCCGGAATATTTCAGCAGTTTCACCCTTGGATTCAGGACTGTGATGCTTATCTCTGCTGTACTTAGCTTAGTGGGGACTGTTACTTCTCTCGTAAGGAACAGGGGAAGCTGATCTATTGTCCATTACCGGGCTTTACTGAATGTAAATCGCCAGCTAATAATTTGGGTTATGGCCCATTGAAATTGAATAGATTCCAACTGACATGACCATTCAAATAATGCCTGAAATATCTTAATTTAGAATAAGATATGAACACTTGAAATGACAGATAATTTAAATAAGAAACAGATAATGTCGAAAAAGGTGATTGTTTGGTAAAACTAGACACGCTGGATTACAAGCCGAAGCCCATTGACGAGAATTTCCTTGATGATACAGAGCACTACCCAGTAACCGGGACTCATCACGATCACGAGGTAAGAGCCCAGGGAGTCCAGAGAATGGACGCCGAGGGAAAACCTTACCCAACGAAGAATGGAATACACGGATCAAAGGTTGCAATTGACTGGGAAACATGCATTGCAGACGGAGCTTGCATGGATGTCTGTCCTGTTACACTGTATGAATGGGAGCTAAATCCCGGCCAGATGGGAACAGGAAACGACAAGAACATCGCAGGCGACAAGGATCTCTTTGGAAAGTACAGGACTGACAAGTGCGACCCCGTACGGGAGAGCGAGTGTATTTTCTGTATGGCATGCGAGAGCGTCTGCCCCACAAGAGCAATTAAAATAACACCATAACCCCACATTTTTATCCCGTTTTACACCCATTTTAAAGCAATGGTTTTCTACTGGCTTGGTCTCATTGAGGAGGGAGTTCGCTGACAATGAGTATGTTGCCAACATAACGGCAAAATACGTGAACAGCTCCTTAATCTTCTCATGGCTGGTTGCGGAGGTTCAGCTGTCATTTACAGGGAACTGAAGCGCAGGAACCCTGGTTACTTCCGGGCGAAACAATAATGATTGCTTTACTCTGCACTGATTCCAATTCTTCCTCTATTCTCTACGGAGGGCCTATGCAGTTATTTCCAGGTTCCTGTTTGTTTTTGGTATCCAAGAACTATGATTTCTAATTGATAACGATTCTTAAAACCTTGAAAATATTGGTTTTTGTAGATTGCTATATTAAAACCCTACCTAAGATATTTGGCTCTAGTATTATACCAAAACCCATAATCAGATGATAGGTGAAATAAAATGGACATGAATTCAAGATTCATCTATACAATCCTGATCGCTGTTGTTGTCTTTTCAGGCGTTGGAATAGGTTACGTAGTTCAGCACCCCAATATGGCTAACAATAACGCAACCTCCACCGCGGCGACAGGCGGGGTATACCAGCTCACACTCGTTATCACAACCAATAACTTCTTCAACAGCACACAGGATCAGCCGGCCTTCTACGTGCTCCAGAATGGAAGCCTGACAAGCTCTGCAAATATTGTGCTGCCAGCAAATACCCTCATAGAGGTCACAATTGTGAACTACGATGATGGCAATGCATCAGTACCTCCCGTCTACCAGGCAGTCACTGGCACAGTTGGAAACCAGATAACTGTGGTGAACAACACTGGAGTTAATTCAACCCAGACAAGCAATGGAATTAACGTACAGGGCGCGTGGACAACTAACAACATCCCTGCTGCTGACTTAGCCCACACATTCACTGTGACTGGACTCAACCTCAATGTGCCAGTCGTGGTCTCATCGGTTATCCAGTTCAGCTTTGAATCAGGCGCTGCGAACTCTTACACCTGGCAGTGTTATGCTGAATGCGGTTCAGGACCTTCAGGCTGGGGCCAGGCAATGGTAACACCCGGATGGATGACTGGAACCGTATCTGTCCAGTAAATAGCTTAATTCCCTCCTTTTTTTCTTATTTTTCTCACTTTTTTGATGTCTGATAAATCTTTATCAGTTATAACACCTTATGGTGTTATGTCAAAACCAAGGCTCCTTCCGGAGATTGTGAAGAGAATTGTTCTGAATGCCCCTATTGAGGCTGTGTGGAAAACGGTTTCCACCTCTGAGGGATTAGAAACATGGTGGATGGCAAGTACGCTTGAAGCAAGAAAGGGGAATGAGTTTATCCTGCATGCGGGCCAGTTTGGGGACTCAAAGTGCAAAGTAACTGAGGTTGAACCTCCACATCTTCTGAGTTTCACCTGGGACCAGGACTGGCAGCTTACCTTCAAGCTGCGTGAACTTAAACCTGGCGAAACGGAATTCACCCTCATACACTCAGGCTGGCCTGATGGGAAGGTAAACCGTTTCGGGCAGCCATACGAGGCTGTCAGGAAGGTCATGGATGACGGCTGGGAGAGGATTGTGAAAGAAAAGTTGAAGTCGAGATTCAGTGATTGAATGCAGGGTAAGAACAACACCCATGATCCGTTCCTTGCCCTTTCAGACCAGACAAGGCGGGACATCCTTTATCTCCTCAATGGACGGGAACTCTCCATTAAGGGCATTGCAGAAAACTTCACCCTCAGCCGGACGGCAGTCATAAAGCATCTTGGAATCCTTTCAGATGCGGGTCTTGTGAGAAATAGGAAAAAGGGAAGGGAATCACTATTCATACTGGAAAAGCAACCATTACAGAAGGTTGCAGAATGGATAAGCTACTTCGACCTTTACTGGGACCAGCAGCTGCAGAACCTGAAGGATGCAGTTGAAGACGAAAAAGAATAGAAAAAACGCGGGTGTTGGATCAAAGTCTGCCAGTCATCTGAAGCACTCTCCAGGAAATAAGGGATTGAATATGGTTTCCCTTCAGAATAGTCCGGTAATCTCACCGTCATCTGTGAGATCCACGCCCTCGGCTGCAGGAGCAGTGGGCAGACCTGGCATGGTCATAATGTCACCAAGCAGTGGTACAGCAAATCCTGCACCAGATGATATCGCAACAGATTTGACTGTAACAGTGAAGTCCTTTGGCCAGCCCATGAGCTTTGGATCATCGGTAACGCTGTACTGGGTCTTCGCCATGCATACATGCACTTTACCGAGGCCCATGGATTCTATGTTCTTCAGGTCCCTCTCAGCTTTCTTCTCGAACACCACATCAGAAGCACCATAGACCCTCTTGGCAATGGCTATGATCTTTTCTTTCACGGGATCGTCCACATTATATGTCCTCTTGATTGTGTATTTCTTGTCCAGCGCCTTGAGGACTTTCTCAGCAAGATCCTTGCCGCCTTCCCCTCCTTTGGCGAATACCTCGGACAGGGACCAGTTGACGTTCTTTTCCTTGAGAAGTTCCTCAATCCTGGTAATTTCTGCCGGCGTGTCAGTGGGAAACCTGTTCAGCGCAACTACCGGGTCGAAGCCGTAGTTCCTCAGGCTGTCAACGTGCTTGAGCACATTCTGTGCCCCTCGTTCAAGAGCTGCAAGGTCTTCCTTTGAGGATTCCCTGGCACCGCCGTTGAGTTTCATTGACCTGATGGTGGCAACCAGCACAACTGCGTCAATTGGAAGGTCAGCTATCACTGATACCATGTCTAAGAATTTCTGACCTCCCAGCTCTGAGCCGAATCCTGCTTCTGTGAGAACATAATCGGCAAGCCCCAGGGCCATGCGGTCAGCGATAATGCTTGAAGTTCCATGGGCAATGTTGCCGAAAGGCCCGATATGAATGAATGCTGGAAGGCCCTCAGTGGTCTGTACGATGTTGGGCTTGAGTGCATCCCTGAGGAGTGCTGCCATGGCGCCCTGAGCCTTGATGTCGCCTGAGAAGACGGGCTTGCCGTCATAATTGTATCCAACGAGGATCCTTGACAGTCTGGCCTTCATGTCTGCATATCCCGATGAAAGGCCCATAATGGCCATTATTTCTGAGGCAGGAGTTATGACGAACTTGTCCTTCATCATGACACCTGTGTCTGAATTTCCTGACCCGACGATGATCTCCCTTAGGGAGCGGTCGTTCATGTCGATTGCCCTGGGAAACAGCACCCTCCTTGGATCAATTCTCAGCTTGTTTCCGTGGTAGATGTGATTGTTTATAAGTGCAGAAAGGAGGTTATGCGCGGCAGTTACTGCAGGGAAATCACCGGTGAACGAGAGGTTGATGTTGTCGCTTGGTTCAACCTTTGCCTTTCCTCCACCTGTTGCTCCTCCCTTTACACCGAAGCATGGTCCAAGAGACGGTTCCCTCAGTGCTATGACGGCCTTCTTGCCTAGTTTCCCGAAAGCCTGCCCTAATCCTATGGTTGTGGTTGTTTTTCCCTCCCCTTCCTTGGTTGGGTTCATTGCGGTAACCAGAATCAGCTTGCCCCGCTTGTTCTTCTGTACTCTCTTGAGGACATCCAGTGAAACCTTGGCCATGTAATTACCATATTTTTCATACTCATTCTCAGACAGCCCCAGCTTGGATGCAATTTCAGAAATATCTTTGAGATCTTTTGTAGCCATTTAGAACATCCCGGTTTATCTATAAGGGAAGCGATTAACATAAAACTTTCAAGGGTGCCGACTTTCAAAAAATTCCAATTCAACCTTTAAAGGGCATTGCTTCCGATGTTTGAAACTAGCTTACGGGAAAAGGAGGAATGCGGGGAGACAGCCTACCATTGAGAAACCTGAAAAAGGCTGGATTTTGTTGATGCTTAAAGCTTCAGGGTGTTCCCCAACTTACGTTTTTGATTTCTACCCTATATCAGAAATAAACAGGACAGAGCCTATTGTTGCCAAAATAGAGCCAACATCTTTCAGGTTACCTGCCATGCTGAAAGTTCCGTCATAACTAGTGCCAATTGTTCCTAATAGGGCTTACAAGTTCCCGGATGACCAAAGGTTATATCCGTAGACACATATAAATACTCCCAAAAGAAGCACAGCGCGCCCAAAAGGTATATTTCCAGTGCTGTAGAGTTTTTCATATTCTGCCTCAAACCATTTAACCAGATGGGCTATTATTTGCATTAATATATAAAATTTAAGAGCGGAAACAAAACCATCGCCATCCATGAAAAAATGTCAAGAATTTTTGACATTAAATGTTAATATACAATTGTAATTTGAGTGCATGGAGCCCAAGACCGTTGAAATCGAGAACCCGGGACAGAGGTACATAAAGGATTTTATCATCTATTCAGCCCTTGGGGAACCGGTCATAAAACCTGAGGACTGGTCACTCACCATTGGTGGTCTTGTTGAAAAGCCCCTGAAATTCAGTTTCAAGGAAGTCATGGAGATGCCCCATATCAAGTACATCTGCGACTTCAACTGCGTAACCGCCTGGAGCATTAAGGAAGTGCACTGGGAAGGGCCCAGCCTTAAGCAGCTCATTGAGCAGGCAGGTCCCAGCAAGGAGGCTAAATGGGTCATGTTCAAGTGCGCAGACGGGTACTCAACCCCGGTGCCAATTGAATATGCCATGACTGATGCTGCAGTCGTCGCAGTGAAGGTAAACGGTCAGTTCCTGAGAACTGAGCAGGGATATCCTGCTAGGCCGTTCATGCCTGAACTGTACGCTTGGAAAAGCGCAAAATGGCTCACAGGAATTGAACTCATAGAGGATTATGAGGATGGATACTGGGAGGCTTACGGCTACCACGAAAGAGGCCTTGTCTCTGGTGGGGAAAGATACACGAACAACCTCTGGAGAAGAGTGAGGAAGACCGTTACTGGAAAAGTAAGAGCCTGAATCTCCAGAAATTCAGTATTTTCCTTTACTATTTTTAACTGAAATCCTATTTCAGCCAATTTCATATATTATTCATGGCATGGTTTCGATAATCCGGGAGCCATTGAAATGGAAAGAGGCATACCGGCAGATAATGCAGAAAGCAACTCATCACGACCCCTTTACAGGATGTCAGTTCTCAGCCTGCTTGTATTGTGATTCTCTTATTCCGTTGATGCTTTCCTGGTGATAAGATCGCAGTTCACTGGGCCTGGCCCAAACATATCAGCCCTTCCATTTTTCATCCTGGTTTCTGTGATTTCTCTTTTGATACTGGCTCTTCCCTCTGTTTATACCCTTGCTAACTGGAGATTCAATCCCGTAGGCATTGCTGTAGCCCTGCTCGGAAATGGATTCCTGATCTTACTGGGATTTGATGAAGACCTGCTTCTCCTGATTCCACTCATAATGAGTTTTCTTCCGTATGCAAACATTCAGGAACTTTATGGAAAACGCGCTTCCCGTACCGACACAACATGAATTGGCAACACTGAGGAACTAACCCTGGATCTGACTGAAGCATCTTTCTGGCATCGCAACAAGTTAAATACACAGGATAAATTTCTTGGAACTGAAAGCCCCGTGGTGTAGTGGCCAAGCATTTCGGACTTTGGATCCGACGACGGCAGTTCGAATCTGCCCGGGGCTATTTCCAAGCTATTATTCAGAAACTTACGTGGTCTATAATTTCAGTGAAATAGGTATCTCGACCATAGTGTAGAAATAATGTAACCTGACCTGCAGTGAAACAGCTATTTATGTTGCTTGCATCTTAATCCGTACTATTTGGAATAAACCAAAAATGGAGACAGAAAATGATCAGGATCGTGGGGAGAAAGGGTTTCCAGAGTGAACTTGACATGGAAAAGACTGTTGAAGAAGTGATGAGGGAACTTGGCCTGAAGGAGCAGAGTTTCGTCTGCGTGAGGAATGGAAGCCCGGTTACTAGGTTTGACAGGATAAGTCCCTCTGACGACGTTACTTTCCTGGAAATATTCTCAGGAGGGTAATCCCGATAGAACTTTGTTGTAGAATTTGCCAAGGACCAGAAATTTCTTGTTGCTCTTTGCCGGGTCTATTATCCTCATTTTTGCCTTGAACTGGTCAATGTTCTTACCGATGATAAAGCCATTTATGCGTTCCTGTACCACTTCCTCAAGCACGCGCTTCCCTACGGGTATATCCGCGCAAAGCCTGTCACCACAGACATAGGGTCCCAACGTAGCCCTTCCGCCAGACCATTTCTTGATGAAATCAATAGCATTCTGTGCGTCTACAGGCGGGCCTACGTGAACCTTTGTTGCAGGGAGTTTTTCCAGCTTGCATTCTACCATTACCTCTATGTCGTCCGATAGTTCAACTTCCGAGGAAATAGGCATGAACCCGTCCTCTTCCAATATCTGGACTATAATGTTCCTGAACCTGTTGGCCTGGCTGAACAGGATGTCATCAATAATGTCAGGCTTCTCAAGCGTGAATATGCGCATAACGGTCCCCCGCTCCCTGTACTTCTCCGGGGCATAATCAGCCCCGGTGTTGAAATACTGCTCCATGGGATTTGCAAGGAACATGCGGGAATTTATCTTCATCCTGGAAAGGTTTTCAAGACTGATTGCTGCTGCTGCATTTCTTGTAATGTCGGTAGGGTCAATGATCACAATTGGTGCGTCGAATTCCCTGATCTCCCCCTCTTCTAGGGAGATCTTCATTTTCCCCTTGAGCGAAGCGAATGCCTCAAGGACCTTCAGCATGGAACCATACTTGATCACGAGAAGCTCGCATACATATCCTGAGAAGCCGGAAACCTTGATCTCTGAACCATATACTCCTATTCCCTTCATGAAGAGTTTGAGGAGCCTGACCTGGTCCTGGCCCTCTGAGTCAAGATTTTTCAGGACAAAATCGGTGTGAAGCGGGGTCCTGTCGACTGAGCTTATGATCCTAGTGCCAGGATCGATCTCGAAACATGGAACGATGTCTACCTTCCTGCCTCCAAGCTGTCCTGATACATACGGGTGCTCCGCGTATTTTTCCCTGCCTTGCGGGAGAACTTCATGGCCTATCATGAGGCCAAGCCTTTCCATATCCCTGATAGAATACTCCTTTGAAAATATGACAAAAAGGTCTATGTCCCCGCTTGCAAGGTTGGTGCCCTTTGCGACGGAGCCAACTAGAAGGCTCTTTGCCTTGATCTTTTTCTTTTCAAGTATCGAGTTGATCATGCCCAAAACCTCAGAAGCTGTATGCTTAAGTTCCCTGTTTTGCTCTTCCGTGGGTTTGTATTTCTTCAGAATCGGGGCAAAATCGATCATTTCGGAAGGAGATCCAGAATGGCTTTTGCAGGTTCACCATCTGCTTTCTTCAAGGCTTCAAGGGCTTTATCCCTCGAAACTGAAGCCTGTTCCATGACAAGCTTGATGTCTTCTTCATCATATGATGGTGCTGTTGCAGCCTTTGTTTCCTCTGCTGACTTTGCGACTTCCCTGAAAGTTCCCATGACCTGGAATGTCTTCTGGCCCTGGGCCTCAACCATTGTAACCTGGGCATCCGTAATCATGTAGTCCTTTGTAGTACCCTTAAAAATAACCGTTTTCACATCGCTCATTTCAGTGGACTTGATGCCCATCTGAGCCATCATTCTCTTGACTTCGCGTGAGTTCATTCTTCCCGGTAACATGACTATCTGCAGACAATGATCAACGCCTTGCTTAAATAGAATTGCTCAGGTCGTGTGCGGTGCTGTGGTGTGAGGAGTGCGGTCTATCATGAGCATCACTATTAGCATGGAAACCGCAGCGGGCACGATTGCTATTCCATAGAGGAGCCGTGGTGATGACTGCCACATTATGGATCCGAGCAAGGGGCCGAGGATGCTGATGGGCAGGGACATGAAAGAAATGATGATCCTTGACCTTATCTGGTCCCCTTCTCCCATGGACTTGAACACCATGTCTGATGAGGCGGAATCGGAAAATATCCAGAGCAGGATGATGAAGTAGCCAACTATGAAGAGTAGGCTGTTCAGCACGATGGAAAGTATCAGGAACGGTATGATGAGAAAAATCGGCCTGAACATGTAGAAAATGTCCTTTAAGGGCTGTATGGAGATGTGCTGGGCAACCTTGTCCAGGAGGAACCCGATTATTGCAAAGGCTGCAAATATGAAGAAAATGTCCTGCTGGTTTATTCCATCCCTGATTGCCATTGCAGGAAGGAAAATTGATACTATGCAGATAGACAGGTAAAGAAGTGCCTGGATGGCTAGGAATGGAAACACAACTTTCCTGTTCGTAACCATGTCAAAGGATTTCAGGGGGGCAATGGCATTTCTTGCCAGCTCCTTGAATGAGTTCTTGTGCGTAAACTGGGTTGGAACTGCCTTCATGGAAATTGAGTATGCCATTGCAAGGAACCCGATGAGAAGCGCTGCAACAGATATTATTCCATAAAGATCTATTATTTTTGGGCCAGTGAAGAGTCCGCTTAAGAGAAGAAGCGCGAAAATGCCCACAGTTGAAACAAGATCCTGGCTGAAGAAATTCCTCATTGGCTCAGTATTTCTCAGATTCCTCTCCTGCTTGCGGCCCTTTACAGCCCTGAACATTGCGTGGGCTATTGAAAGGACCACGAATGCAAGGATTATGGATGCAAGATCGAGGGAAATGAAGAAGATCGCAAGGGAGATTCCTGCAAAGAGGAATGCCATGATGGGAAGCATGTCTGCCCTTCCACGTTCCATGAAGAATCTCACGGGAATTCTTACAACTAGGGCCATGAGAATTCCAATTGAATAGATGACCCCAAGATAAACGAGGTTGATGTTTAACTCCAGCAAGAGAAGAGGGAGAGATACCCAGACAAACGTGACTATGGCGGGCATCAGCATAGTTATGACTATAGAAATTAGCTCCGGAAGCTTCAACGACTTGAACCATGCTGAGAATGATACTTTCTCCAAGGAAATTACTGGAACATAATTTTATTGCTATTATTTATACTTCCCCGTGTTTGAAGCGAAATTTGCCACTTGAAGCACTATTTCTGGGAAATAATATAAAAATATACTGAGACCTGAAATACTTAAATAAACCAAACCGATCCCATAGCTACGCCGTGATAGCTCAGTTGGGAGAGCGTATGACTGAAGATCATAAGGTCGCTGGTTCGATCCCGGCTCACGGCATTAAAATTTTTTAAGGTATATGCCTTACTCAAAGATTTGG
>JAKAUW010000087.1 GCA_021817455.1 Thermoplasmata archaeon
TAATCCAAACAGGGTATCTGAAGCTGTCAGCGGCGCTGCCCGATCATCAGGCTCGGAGATTGAGAAGTTGTACGGTTCAATGAAGAGAACTCTTCAACCTTCTGTGGATCTAGAGAGGGTAAAGTTTGTGTCCAAGATGATCAATCAGTTGATTTACCTGTATGGTTTTTCCATAGCTGCCATAGAATACGGGCTTATTTCTGCCATACTGTTTCTGCCTTACAACTCCCTGGCAATCACTCTTGATGGGGTTTTCTTCGGGGTCACAGTCATTTTTGGCATATTCGTAATTGTAATTGTTATAGACCTCGTGAGATATTCCGGCAGGATCAAGAATGCAATGAAGAAACTCACAGGGGAATTCTCACCATTGTAGCAACAAGCGCCGGTTAAGCCTCAAATTCCCTGTTTTCATGGCAGTAAGAGTTAAGAATATTAACTTTATATGGATATAAAAGAAGCTGAGTTGTCGAACGTTATGGTAAATGACAAGGATGATCCTCATAGTAGGCAATTGCAAAATATGCCCTGCATAGAGGATGCCCTGTCGAATTTTTTCCAAGCACATGAAGGCTCAATTTATTTGTCATTTGAACCAGTGATATTGAAATGAATGTACGAAGAGTAGTGTTAGATGTCGATAAGGGACTTAACAGGCCGACCCTCCTGGAATTGGCACTTGCCATTGAGCGTGTGCCCGGGGTCGAAGCAGTAAACGTCAGCGTAACAGAAATGGACATGGAGACCATGGGAACTATCATCACCGTAGAAGGTGCTGCCATAGATTATAATGTCCTCATAGAGCACATCGAGGACACAGGCTCTGTTATTCATTCAGTGGATGAGATAGCAGTAGGTAAGAAACTCATAGAAAGCATAAGAAGAAATGAATAGGCTAAACTTACTTTTTCCGTTTACCCTTGGATTGTCAGATGGAGTGATCACCACTCTCATGCTCATTGCCCGTTCACTTCTCGCAGGTGAAAGCATTGGTGTTGGATTGGCTCTCAGAGTCGCCTTCGGGGCCGCGTTCGTCGGCGCGTTCAGTTTCTTTATTGCAGAATATTCCAGGCTCAGAGAAGAGATCTCGAGAACATCCCGGCAGCTCAATCTCAGATCACCCGCCTATCTCATAAAAGGGAAGATCGGCAGGGACATTATGCTCGAAGCGGGCCTTGGCACATCGGTGTCTGCAGTAACAGGTTTTACAGGTTCCATGATACCACTTGCGTTTTCGCTGCTGCTCCCCCAGGATGGCCTACTTTCCATTGTGGTTGCAGTTGTGGCGCTCGCTGGTCTTGGTGCCGGGCTGAGCAGATCAGTTAAGGGGAATTACGCATTCTGGATTCTCACAATGGTCCTTGTGGGAATATTGGTTACCATAATAGGATACTACCTGAATCTAGTATGACCGGCAATATCCAATTCAGTTCCAGCTAATATAAATGGGAAAATCTGGAACACAGATTACCATTTTAATGTTTATTGTTTAGTCAGTGGGCGGAGAGATTATTGATACCAGTTTGCCTTTTCCACGGGAAGCCCGGCCCTTGAAATCAATTCTCAATAATGAACCATTGAGAAGCTCAGGTCCAAAATCTGTTCCAAGTGCACTGGATAGAAGTTCTTTGATAAGTGGATAGTGTGTCACCACCACAATCTGCTTCTCGTTTCCAAAACTGTTTATCTCCTCGTAAAGTTGTGGAACAGAAGCCTTAGGAAGCAATTTGTCAGTTTCCATGATTCTAGATTGTACCCAGAACATTTTAACTGCAAGTTCTGCAGTCTCCCTGGCTCTCTTCATTGGACTAGTCAGCACAACTCCAGGTTTCAAGCCGAGTATCCCCACAAGAGATTGCAACTTTTCTATCTGGGATCTGCCAAAATCGCTGAGCCCCGGGCCCTCTTTACCCGAAGAATCATTTTTACTTGTATCCATCATTGCATGCCTGTACACATAGAGTTCCATTTTTGTCACTAACTCTGGAATAACTTGTGGCAAAAGTAAATTTATACGTCATATGACGGAGAACTTATTACCTTCCCACTCTGTATCAGAGTACATGGATCTTTGGGAATTGATGCTTGAAGTCGAGGATGGAAACCCCCTGGTTAAAGTTTCAGCTCTTTATCCAGGGAAGGCATTCATTATGTGGTATCTCTGGGCGAGGCAACTCATTAAATTCAGTTTCGATAACTTGGATGAACTGAAGGACATAACAGACTCCTTAGAGAAGTTCCAATACAAAATAATACGGACTGAAACAACTGACAACATGGCTCTTGTTCTCCCAGAATCTAAATTCGATGGAGAATTAGATATATGGGATATTTCCACTTCAAATAACTGCCTGGAGCTGCCGCCTGCTACTTTTGAAGATGGCAGAGGAATTTTCCGGATCGCAGGTTTTGATGAAAAGAGCATTTCAAGTTTTGTAAGTAAGGTTGTTTCCGGAGCCCAAGTTAAAATCCTGCATAAGAGGAGGCTGCCATTGAACGTGTTGAGATCCAGCCTGTGGACAAGTTCCGTACTCTCAAGCTTTTCACCAAGGCAGGCTGAGAGCCTCATAAAGGCACAAGAGATGGGATATTACAATACTCCAAGGAGAGTGACAACCGGCGAAGTTGCGAAATACATGAAGCTTGGAAGATCAACCTTTGAAGACCACCTGAGAAAAGCCGAAAACATTCTGGTCAATTCATTTGTACCTTACCTGAATTTATTCAACTCAAACAGGGGAAAGGATTTTCATCACCAGACCCTGAGTAACACGCCCCTGGAAATTAAGTAACATTCTCAAAGGTGTGGTGGAAAAACATCAATCCATTGGAACAGGACAAAAACGATGAGAATAATGGACTGAAAAAGGAAAAGGCCAATTTCACATCGGGAACTTAAAGGTTGAATTCCTTTCTTCTAAGTTCGACCTGCTTTGAAAATTCACCCTTGATGTCAGTCCCATGACCAAAGAAAGCAGTGTTGATCCCAGAGGGCAAGGCTCTGATAAGCGCTCCAATGGAGGCTCGGACCTGTTCAGGAGAATGGCCGGGTATAACCTCTTCAGGTGCAAAATTCAACCTGCCTGAAGGGTGCCCATAGCACACATCTGAAATGAACGCTCTCTTCTTCGAATCCACAAGAACCATTTCATGGATTGGATGCTCGCCGAAAACACCAATTTCAGACTTAATTTCTATAGCATGCAACTCTCCTAAAATATTATCTCCATTTTTGTAAGGTTTGGCATTCGGCAAATTGAAGTTGACTGCGGCAAATTCAGGCACATAAAGCGGTGCGCCAAGCATCCCTGATGCCATGACGCTCCCTCTCTTGTGCGATCCGCTCAGGAGTATAATGGCTTTACACTTGCCAAATACACCCAGGCTGTTAAGGAGGTCAGGCATAAGCGGCGGATCAATCAGGGCATAGCCATCGTCCTGAATGAAAAGGTGGCCATTCATCATCTCTCCGAATTCTGCATCAGGTACGGACCAAGTGTAAACGTCTTTTTCAACGGGCTTGAACATCGTTTATCCGATTGGCATCTTCAAATTAGTATTATAATTTGTTCCAGTCATGGCAGAGAACGCGCTCAAAACCATTCTGCAAACTGAAGAACTTTATAATCTGTCATACATTAACTGTGCAGAATGAAAG
>JAKAUW010000081.1 GCA_021817455.1 Thermoplasmata archaeon
TATGGTGGCGGCGATCAGGATGTTGTATCCGTCATCATTTGAAGCAACAAGTATCCTCTCGCAGTTTTCCAATCTGAACGAATTTATAAGGGCTTCGTCATCAGCGTTCTGGTTGATCACAAGAAACCCCTCATTTCGGAGCTTTTCGCTCTCCTGTTGCGAACGTTCCACTATGACGCATGTCTTTCCCTGCTTCTGCAGATCGGAGACGTATGCATGAACAAATTCTGAGTAGCCAAGAACAAGCGTATAATTCTGAAGATTTTCAAGCTGATGCCTTTCCATTCTGGTCACGACTCCTCCAAGCCTTCTCTGTATTATGGGCGTTATGAGTATGGTCATTGCCCCAAAGAATATTGCTACCCCAAGTATTGAAAGAGATATTGTGAACATCCTGGCAGTCAGTGTAATGGGCAGTATATCCCCAAATCCAAGGGTAGTGACAGTTTCTCCCGTGTAATAAAGGGCATTTCCAAGATTGGTGATGGGTGGACTGAATTCGTTTCCGAACAGAAGAGACCCGCCAACCCCATATGATATTGTGAAGATTATGGTTATGATGGCAACAGCAATCTCCGGACGGCCAAGAGTTACTGAGGGCATGGTATATTTCTTCCTCTGCCTGAACATAATGAAGAATATGAGAAAACTAAGTGTAATGCCTATAAGTGTAAGGTGGTACAGTCTTTCACTGCTGAGAACCAGAAGAATAACGGTTAAGATCAATGCCCCAAGAAGCAGTCTCCATGTTCCGCGGGTCTTCTGCAACTGGAGGAAGCCAAGTACCATCAGGAAAAAACCATCAAAAAGTGTGAAAAAGGAAAAACTTCGTTCGGCTATGATGAAATGCAAACCGAATAAGCTTATGTGATATATATGGGTTGAACTGGCAAGGACAACGCCGAGCGCAATGGTAATTAAGCCCATAACTGTGAACATTATATTCAGGTTCACCTTTGTCCCGGCAGAGGTCATCGTGATCAAATTACCGGCATGAATATAAATGAGCGCACGAGTCAGATGAGCCATTGTTTTTGCTCAGGTGAAATTAAAGGTAAAGGGAATGTTAGAGGACGGCCAGAGTGATGTAAGTGATGTGTACCGGAACTATGGATACATCCGTTGTTCATTCAGAGACTCTGGTTTGTATCCAGTTTCCTTCCTGTTTGCGGCTTCTATACGTTTCCTTGACACTTCAAAATAGTCCGGATTTATTTCAAAACCAATAAAATTCCTGCTTAATTGAACAGCGGACACCCCAGTTGATCCCACCCCCATAAATGGGTCTAAAACAACATCACCTTCACGTGAAGCTATTTCTACTATTCTATTCAGAACCTTCAGGGGTTTTTGAGTGGGATGAAGTGGATTTTTTACTCTTTCGCTTCCCATGCAAATTGGACTTTCGATGAAATTATGCATTTCACTTTGCTTTCCAAAGTTCCATGTATGCCCCTTATTCCACATGCACACTATTAGTTCACAGCTGTTCAGAAATCCAGCTCTGTATAGTTTTGGTGGAGGGTTAGTCTTGTGCCATACAACAAATTGAAAAGTATCGAAAAGTGGGTCGAATGCTTCATGCCATTTTCCAAGTAGATTATAACTGCAGAATGCAAATATATTTCCAGTGGGCTTCAAAATCCTTCTGAATTCATCGGCCCATTCCCGAGGAATAAAATTTTCTTTGTCCCACTCGGCTAAATCGTTATTAAACTCCTTTCTCCACGACATCCTTATGTTGCCAGTTGAATACGGACTGAGATTATATGGGGGATCTGTAAATATGAGGTCCACGCTGCTGTTGGGGAGTTGCTTTATCAGTTCCCGGGCGTCTCCCAGTCTTAAATCTGTATTCATCTAATAACTTCAAGGCATCAATTGGTATGTGTATTAAGTTTGTGCTGAAAACATCAATTATATTCATATCTCCAGCTTCAAAGAATTTTGAAGGTTGTTGCTTTGGACCGGCTAACAAATACTCATGCACTTCAGTGTTCTCCTATTAAGAAGTAAATTCGGTTAAAGTTCGAATAGACAGGGCGGGGTTTGAGACAGACATTAAGCAATGACTTCCTTGAAATGTTGAATCTTTAACAGAAATACATTGTCAAAAACATAGAAAAACAGTTTCACGTTATCCCATTGACATTCAAGGTTTTCTCGTATCAAGATATCTTGATACCCGGAATAATCAGATCGTTTCAGAAGTGAACATGGCAAAAGAGCTTTTGGCTCAATTTGGAACCGCTCAAGGCAAGGAATTAAGCCAAGCTGAAAACTTTCTGTGGAATTGGCAATCAGCACGTGTGATCGAATACCTGAAAGCTTGGAATGGGAAATAATCACGATCAAATTCCCTGTAATAACTACAAAATATGAACGAAGTTAAGCGAAAAATAATTGGATTTCTTGTGGTGATTCAAATATATGATACTGTCAAATACCAAATTTAAAACGGGCCCGGTGGGATTCGAACCCACGATCACCGACTTAGAAGGACGGTGCCTTATCCATACTAGGCCACGGGCCCGTTCTCCTCAATACAGCGTTGAATTTGAAAGTTTCCATCCCATAACAACTGTTTTTTTGGCGCTCTTCGTTCTTGGAGAGTAAATAACAACAAATCGGTGGCCGTAGGAATGATGACAGGGCCAATGTTTTATGAGGAATCCAGCTTTGATAGAGTGCATTTTATTGCTCGATCGCCAGCAAATTTAGTTTAAGTTATCACTCTGAGAATCTGGAAAAGTAGATAATCCGACTCCCCGCGCGAGCTTTCAGGCTGAGTGGCTTAGGTGCTATTGGAGAATCTGCCCAAAAATGAAGTTTTGTAAGTCCCCTGAAAATCCTTAATACGATCTTTAGCATAGAAAACTTCAGATATGGCAAATGGGCAATCCTCTTTCCAAATTAGAATAGTTCTTGAACGAGAGAAATATTCAGACTACATTCAGGCAATACGACCTGATCTGGACACACATGTGGGCCGTTCCAAGACATGGCTGGAGGAAGACAATGAAAGTTTCTATATTTATATACGGTCTCCTGATACAGTTGCACTAAGGGCGGCTCTTGGATCCATATCAAGATGGTTCAAGGTAGTTAGGGAAGTTATGGAGGTAGTAAGTTAATGGAACCGAATTTAAGTCAATACATCCAGAATCAGCTAAAGCAGGCACAGCAACTTGAGACACAGATAGAACAGGTTGCCACACAGAAATACCAGCTGGATCTCAGGATAAAGGAAATAGACAAAACACTGAAGGAACTCCAGTCAATAGGCACAGATACACCTGTTTACAAAAGTGTTGGGAACATCCTTTACAGGGTAGAGGACAAGCAGAAGCTCGTTGATGATCTTTCGGAACAGAAGGAACTCAGTGAGATACGTATCAAGACTCTGGAGAAGCAGCAGAAAGCCTTGGAAGATAAGTACAAGGAGCTTGAGACCCTGATTCAGCAGAGATATCAGGAGGAAACCCAGAAAAGGGGTACTTCACAGTGATCGATCTTGTTGATGTTCAGGCTGAGAAGCCAAGAGTTTCGATTCCAATTACGAGCGTCGGGCTTAAAGGCATCACGTATCCTGTCAGGGTAAGCCGTGACGGCAGGGAAATAGATCTTTTGACAAGGATTGACATTTATGTTGATCTGCCTGCAAACAGGAAAGGCGCTGATTTTTCAAGAAAGATTGAGGCAATAAATGAGATCATTCTGGAGAACGGGGTGGTCCCAAGCATAGAGGACCTTAGCCTTCAAATTGCAGAGAAGGTGCTCCAGAAACTGCCTTACTCCACCCAATGTAGGGTCAGTGTATCAGCCGATTACATGCGAGAGAAAAAATCAAAAAATGGAAACAGCCGCATCATTGTGCCTTATAAATTAGAGGGTGAATCTGTCCTTAAAAGAAATGGAGAATCCCACAAGATGGTTGGGGTTAACGTCACAGGCTTGAATGCTTGCCCCTGCGCCATGGAAACCACGCGTGCACTTATTTCACGTGATTTTCCAGGCAACGATCAAATCCTGAACAGAATTCCTTCAATAACACACAACCAGAGGAACCACGTCAGATTGATGATGCAGGCCTCTGCAGGGAGGAGCATAGAGGCAGACGATCTCATAGGGATATGTGAGAAGGTCCTGGGAGGATCACTGCACTCACTTCTCAAAAGGATCGATGAGGGTGAACTGGTTTACAATGCACACAAGAATCCAAAGTTCGTTGAGGATATTGTTCGGGATATTGCCGCAGAAATCCTGCCAAAATACAGTGATTTTCCGGACAGAACGAGGGTCATTGTCTCGTCAGAGAGCGAGGAAAGCATACATCCACACAATGCCTATGCTGAGATAAATACCACGCTGGGCGAACTTAGATCAAGCATTTCCAAACTGGATCACTGATCCGTGACCGGGCAGTATCCACGAAGGCTTCATGCCAAGAATCATTTCTTTTGATCTAAGGGCTTCGTCATAATCGATTGTAAAGGCTTTATTTACAGTTATTTCTGATCCCTTCTTCAGGAGTGCATCCCCGACAAACACTGCCCTATCTTTTTCAACGTAGTAGGATGTACTTCCCGGCGTATGCCCGTGTGTAGCTACTGGAGTTATTCCTTCAATGCTGAGTTCAGATACCGGGTGGACATCGCTGACAGGGTCTGTTCTGGAAATACCGGCAACCATCCTTGAAATCAGGGATTTAGCCGGCTTTACATTTGCTTTTCCTCTGACCACATCCACCTCCAGATCTGGCACGTAAACTGCCGGCGAGAAGTGGGAAACAATCATTGCCAGCCCCCCTATATGGTCTGGATGATAGTGGGTAATAAGCACCACATCAGGTTTCGTCTTCGTATTTTCATAAAATGTTATTATCTTACGCCCGGATGATTTCATTCCAGCATCAACCAGAATGTTAAGGTTTCCAATTTTCAACGAGTAACAGTGAGCCGTAGTGCCCGGGATCTGCTTTATATCCTCCGGCAGGTTCAAAGTTCAGACAGCCTCCTGAGCATTTTTGCCACACTCTCCACGGCATCCCTTGCCATCTCTATCCTGGCCTGTGCCTGAAGCCTGGTCTGGTTCGGGCCTGAAATCCCAAGCGCAACAGGTTTTGAATACTCAACAGAAAGGTCTTCAATCTTCCTGGCGGCATTCTGCATTATTATCTGATCATGATCCGTCTCACCCTTTATGACCGCTCCCAGGGTAACCGCGCCATCCACATCCTTCTTTTCCAGGATCTTTTTTACCCCCAGCGGAATGTCAAAGGTTCCGGGCACCTTCAGAACATGCGTTACCTCAAGATTCATGAAGGCAGCATGCTCCTGCGCTCTCTGTAGCATCATCATGGTTATGTCATAATTATATTCCGATACAACAATTCCTATTTTCATTTCTTACAACTCCATCAGTGTCTGATTCCTGTGTTTTTTGGCTCTTCTACCGAACCCACATCTTCGTATCCCTGCCTCAGTCCCTTTCCGGCATTCTCTGTCAGTTTTCCCGGCCTGAAAATGAGATTATAGGCATTTAGTGCATGTTCCCGTGCTCTCCTTTCTGATAGCCAGGCAAGTTCAGACGGGCTTGAGGCCTCATCTTCATGCACAAATACTTCTATGACATGTCTGTTTGTCATCAATTGAACCTGCATGATTCCCATGGAGGCAACCTGTGCTGAGATCTTGTCCACTGGTTTGGCCCCGGGCATTCCGCAGGCAATCACTATGTCACATTGCTGTTCCTCAATGAGTTTCTTGGCTGCAACTGGAATATCCTTTATGCCGGGTACTGTGTACCTGACAGTAACAAAGCCTGTCCCCGTGGAGTTAAGCTCATCTATTATGGCCGATCCCATATCGAATCTTGCGAAGGTAGTGTCAACAACTCCGAATTTTTTCAAATTCCACCCTCTATGACCTCAAGGAGCCTCTTTCTCACGTCTGAACTCCCTCTGTACTTTGAAGCATTGAATCCTGAGATTCTGACAACCTCAGTATTAAGCCCCATATCCCGGCATCTGGTTCTGATAGTCTCCGGATCAAACTTCTGATCGTAACCCAGCGTTATGATATTGGGCCTCAGTTCCCTTACTGTCTGGAACATATCCCCCTCATGGCCAAGGACTGCCATGTCAACAGGCTTCAACTGGGACACTATTGCCATTCTGGATTCCTCATCAAAAATCGGTTTCTTTCCGTTTCTAATGGCCGTGGAATCTCTGGCAACTACAACCACAAGTTCATCTCCAAGTTTTTTAGATTCGGTGAGATAATGAATATGTCCAAGATGAATAATGTCAAAAACTCCCGTAGCCATGACTCTGATCATTCGCCCACTGGTCGATGATGTATTTTCCTTCTATAAATGTTAGCGAATGGTCTTCTGCAAATTTCCTGGCTTTGTCATGGGAAAGAGAATAGCCATTGTCATCGAGCATCTCAACAATTGTTGCCGAGGGAATGAGGCCGGCACTTTCAACTAGATAAGTACTGAGTTCAGTGTGTCCTCTTCTTCTGGCAAAGTATCCATCCCTTGCGATCAGGAGTATTACATGCCCCGGAATTCTGAACTGGCTTGAAAAGACATCCCGTGCTGTACCGTTATATGTCGAGAGGCCCTGCAGATATGACGCAAATGCCGAAATGGTAAACGCTCTGTCTCGGTCAGGAACACCTGTGAATGTGTTTCTGTGGTTTATTGTAACGGAAAATGAACTGTTGGTATCGTATCTCAGATCGGAAGCGTCGAGTACTTTCTGCCCAAGCCCAAGGTGTTCCCTGTAAAAATCCTCAATGAAAGGCAGGCCTATCCTGGCTGCATCAGTTTCCTTCATGGTCGTGCAGATGAGGCCACCACCGTTTTTTCTCATGAATTTCATTGCTTCAATATTGACAAATTGTGACGGAAAAACTATGTCCGTTTCACCCTCCCTATCCTGGGAATCAAAGATCAGGACAGGTTTCCCCGATCTAAAGCTCTGAATGGCTTCTGATATCATAAAATTGAATTGCAGGGCTATTTATTAAATTGATGGTAATTACTCTAATTTGAGTCATTATGTATTTGAAAAGATTATCAGGCTGACTACGTTAAGGTCTTGTGAAGATCGTCCCCTTTCAGGCGTCACATCTGGATGGCATAGTACTACTTGAACAGAGAGCCTTTCCAGTGGGTCCTTACACGCGGAGAATGCTTGAACATGTTTTCAGAAATCCGCAGGCATTCAGTCTTGTTGCCGTTGATAATGAAATGGTTGTGGGTTATGTGGTGGCTCTGCCTCTCGGCGATCAATCCGCAGATATAGAGAGTATAGCGGTTGATCCTGAATATCAGGGAAATGGAACAGGAGGTTTATTGCTTGACGCCATTGAGAAGGAGATGTCTTCAAGAGGTTTCGCGAATTCTGTTCTTGAGGTCAGGGACAGAAACATCCAGGCAATTAATTTCTACAGAAAGCATGGCTACGAGATCATTGAGCATATGCCAAAATACTATCACGAGCTATACGATGGATCAAGAGGAGCTTATCGCATGATAAAGGATCTGAAGTTGAATTGACATGGAATCACTGAATGGTTCCAAGGAGTTCTTTTATGCGATCTGTCCTTGCCAGTCTTGATGAAATTATGATGGATTTTTTCTCAAGAGTTTCCCTGAGTGTCCTTATGAGTGGAGAAAGGCTCGTTACGTCAGCCAGTTCATTGTTGCTGAGCACATTCATATCCGATTTTACCCTGCCGGGGCCAGCAAAGTCCAGTGGCGGAATGACATCTATTATGTATTCCCACTCCTCAAGATCGCTTTTAATGAGTGCATCCTTAATTAATGCCAGCAGTTCCGGTGTATAGTGAAATCTCAATACCGGTTTGTGCAAATTTCTGGCCATTATCTGCCTTGATATCATACTGGAATCATGTGAAATTATTGAATAAAAATCATTGTCAGTCATAGAAAACGGATGCCTGAACTTATCGATGTTCTGGTCTATGGCATACGCGCTCATGATTTGTGCAATTCGCGATGTCTTGTGAAAATAAACAGAACTGTACATCAATATCCTTGAAATCAAAATGGATTCAAGCGTACCGATGCCCTTTTCCTCAATGGCCACGTCATCTCCTACAATCTTGGCAACATTGAGTATTCTCCTGTGATCGACATTTCCCATGGCAACACCCGTGTACATGGCATCCCGCCTGAGGTAGTCCAGTTCATCAACGTCAATGGGTCCGCTCACAAGTCTCGAAATGAGTCTTTTCGATCTTGATTTAAACAGCAGAATGTCGGCGACGTCATGAGGACTGATACCTATATCCTCAAGAACCCCCGGTATGCTGCTGCCAGAGAAATCCCCCTGCCCGAGTATTATTTTAACTCCGGCGTGGAGATGATCCAGTCCCGTGATCTTCTCAAAGGTCTCCTCAGCTCCGTGACTAAGTGGGGGATGGCCAATGTCGTGGAGCAGTGATGCCACCATAAAGAGTTCCCTTTCCTCTATCTCAAGGGTGTCCGCAAACATCTGGGACAGGTACATAGAACCCAGCGAATGCTCAAACCTTGTGTGATTGGCTCCCGGAAATACAAGATGGCACATTCCAAGCTGCCGTATATATCTCAGTCTCTGAAATTCCGGGGTATCAATGATCTTCTGCAGATTGTACGGAACCTTAACGGGGCCGTTTATGGGGTCCTGGATAATTTTGAACGTATTGTTTACCATTTTGACTACACTGAGCCTGTTGCATGGATAGGTTGTGAGGACATATCATTTTTTTCCAATCCAAAAACTGTACCAAAATCATAAAGAACTTCCCGATTATGAATGCTCATGGTAATTTTCCCAGTCATATCTTATGTTGACCTCATAGTGGTCCTTGTAGTGGCGTGGATCCTGGCGTCATTTCCTATTTACGTTGCAGGAAAGATAATTTCCGGTAAGGATACATCATTCGGCAGCGCAATGATTGCTGCTCTGATTGGGCCTGTTGTCACGCTTTTCTTCTTCATAGTTATAACCGCGGTTTTATCTCCATTTCTTCTGGGTTTTGCAGGCGTTATTGGTGCCATATTTGCAATATTTGCCCTGAGTTACCTGTATGGAGCACTCTTCAGGACACACCTTCTTGGGGGTTTTGCCATAGCAGTGCTGTCTCTGGTAATAACGTTCATTGTTTTCGCCATAATATCATTCATTGCGGTATTGCTGACTGGAGCCCCGGTGGTGGGTCCTGGTCCACACATTCCTTCCTTTATGACCTGAAGTCATCCAATATTCCAAAAACTCGAACATATTTCGAACGTGCGTCAGATAAAAATACTTTCAATGGATACAGCCGAAGTTCAGAAACGATATTTTCAGGAGGTCATTATGGAAGTAGAGGAACTCACAGCGACAATGGGCAAATATTATGGTGCAAGAATAGTAACCGCGATTGTGGGCATAGAGGCTGACGTTAACAAGGTTGAAAGCATTGCAGGCAGCATTGTGAAATTCAAGAACGTTGAGGATGTCTTTGTCGTTACAGGTGATTATGATATTCTGCTGAAGGTAAGATTTCCGGACTATGAGGAGTTCCAGGGGTTCCTTGTTAACGATCTCGGAAGGATAGATGGAATTAAGAGGACCAGAACAATGATGGTTCTCACAATAAAGAAGGAAATGGGACAAAAAATAGGAGAATGAGGCATATGGATGGCAAATTGTTTGAAGAAGTGCTGTATTTATTGGATGAACTGGCACAGGACACAACAGTTCCGAAAAATGTAAGGAAAACAGCCCAGGATTCCAAAACCCGGTTGCAGAATGATAAGGAGAGTCTAGATATCAGATGTGCAACAGCCGTGTCCTTGCTGGATGACATGGCTAATGACCCAAATGTTCCCTCACACGGGAGGGCTGCGCTTTACACAGTCATCAGCAGGCTTGAGGCTCTGGCTAAATCCTGATTTTCTGTCAAAATTCCGATTTTCGTAAGCTTCAAGTGTATTTTATTCGACTATTTAATTTTTATCAAACAAAAGGTTCATATATTGCTAATTATAAAATATAGTCAGATATATATAGCATTATAATATTTCAAATCGATCTAATGGTACTATCTGAAGTAAATGACAAACTAGCAAAGTATCTGATAATATCGGACATACCAAGAAGTGTAGCCTATACACTCGTCTACATACGGGACAAGGGTGAGGTCACAAGCGTTGAAATTGAGAGAGAAACAGGATTGCGCCAGCCGGAAGTATCCATAGCCATGCAGTGGCTCAGGAGAAAGGGCTGGATTAACAAAAGGAACATGAAGAAAGAAGGGAAAGGCAGGCCTGTTCACGGTTACAGGCTCTCTAAAGAATTCAATGAAATACTTGATGAAATTATTGGTGAGCTTGCAAACAAAATTAGTGAAATAAACGAAAACATTGAGCAGCTGAAAACCTTCAGGGACTGAAATTCTTAAAATTGACTGTCCTGACGCCATCCTGGCCAGCCACAATGGCCATGGTGGCCAGGTTTGCAAACAGTCCAACCTCAATAACACCAGGTATCATCTTGATCTTCCTTTCCATTTCCGGCGGATCCTTTATTATTCCAAAATCGCAATCCATCACCATGTTTCCGTTATCCGTACGGTACTTCCCATTCTCCCTGAATATGCAAATTCCGCCAATCTTTTCAACCTGGTTTCGTGTCATCTGGTTCAGATAAGGAAGGACCTCCACAGGGATCCTGAATGTTCCGATGCCATTCTCTTTGAATTTACTCTCATCTGCTATTATACAGACATTCCTGCTGTTGTAAGCCACAATCTTCTCCCTGAGAAGAGCTCCGCCGCCGCCCTTGACAAGGTTGCCTGAGCCATCCATCTCATCTGTCCCGTCCACATCAAGATCAACGGTTCCCGCGTAATCCTCCTCAACATTCACGCCTGCTGCCCTGGCCCTCTCCGAGCTATCTATGGACGTTGCAACACCCCTGATCCTGACCCCCTGGGCAATAAGGTCCTTCAGTGCATCTATGAAATAATTCACAGTGGAACCTGTTCCTATCCCCAGTATCATTCCGTCTCTGACAAGTTTCAGGGCTTCAGTCGCTGCCACTTTTTTCATTTCTTCGGGAGTCACTGTTCGAAAATCCATGGAAGGATTTAAGAATTTCATGAAAATCCGACATTTTTCGCTAAAAAGATAATAATAAAGACTTATCCTGAATATATTCGCGAATGTTCTCAGAACCCTCACAAACTTTACATCTATGGTGCAATAATCATGGGATTCAAAATGGCAATGGAAAAAAAATCCTGGAAAGATTCATTTACAGAATTGCAGAGGCTCGTACTTCCTCCAGACACAAACATTTTCAGCGACCTATACGGTGGAAGGCTTGTTGAATGGATAGACAACGTTGCAGCCATTGTTGCGGCAAAGCATTCTCGCCGGAGAACTGTTACGGGCAGCATTGACAGTCTCTTTTTCCTCTCCCCAATACACATGGGGGATATAGTGCACCTTACCGGAAGAATAAATTATGTAACAAGGTCCACAATGGAGATAGAAGTCGATGTATACTCCGAAGAAGGCCTGACTGGAGAGAAGAGTTTCACAACTACCTGTTTCCTGACATACGTTGCCATAAACCAGGATAGCAGACCAACTGAGGTGCCAGGCCTCATTCTTGAGACCGAAGATGAAATCCAGAGGTTCAAGCAGGGAGAAGCCAGAAGTGTGGCCAGGCATCAGAATCTGGTTGAGGCCAAGAAAAAACTCACCGATTTCTCCCAGTAATCAACCAGTGCAGATAGAGATTGAAGGCTACATTCAGTGGACATAGTTTGTCCATTGAAACAGATCAGAATGACCACTGCCCTTCGCCTCAATTTTTAACATTTGCGAGCGAAAAGCCCCCCTTTCATAAGGTGGAGGATGAAATCCACCTAAACTCTATGTTTTCTCCCAACAAATTGCAGTTTCCGCCGGCAGACATAAGTGAAACAGATCGGATAGCATACCGCTTCATGCGTGTCGGCATCCGTAAAGCCTGAGGACTCAGCACGAATGACAGAGTACCTTGGCGAAGCCGGGAACTGTGTGCAAAATTTGAGAGAAGAGGTCACTAGGCCCGAAGAATCAAAAAGCTTCAGCAGGTAGAATCAAATTATTTTTTATATAACCTTGTCATTTAATTAATGAATGGTACTTAATGTAATTAATATAATAAATGCACAGATTGCCACAAGTACACAGCTGACCACCATCGTCAACAGGCTTTACGAAGTGGTGATATCCATATCTGCTGTCATAATAGCGGTTCTCTGGATTCCAATAGCCATTAGTTTCTTCGGCTCAGACGAGAACCGCCGCTTTGAAGCTCGTGCAAGGCTCAAGAATGCACTGATTGGCACGTTCATCTATGTTGTTGCAATCAGCGGAGTTCTTTATGCCGTTGTAAACTACATTGTGACCGGTTCATGAGATGATTGGATATCAGGAGCTAATTCAGATCATTCTTTACGCGGTGAAGGCCCTCACCAGAATCTACACGCCTCTTCTGAATCTGATCTGGAATTTTGCCATAAAATACGGTCTTCAGGGCAACATGGCCTATCTGGGCTTTGCAATGGGAAACAGCTCTTACATGGGACTGTATTCGTACCTTTACGGGAACATCTTTCCGGCAATGATCAGCCTTGTGCTGGGGTTTTCAGCCATATTTCTTATAGCTGGATCGGGAGGCAGTCCCGGTACGGTATACAGAAACCAGCTCATCAGAATATTTCTTTCCATAACCGTGGCGGCAGGTTCCATGGCAATAATGTCCCTGCTTCTTTCTGGACTTCAGGTACCTTTTGAAATACTCTTTGACAGGGGCAATGTAGACTGGTACAGCTTTTACAGCGTTTTCAGCTCAGGTGCCGTGGCAGGTACTGGGAGCCAATCATCAACCGTATCAGTAATTGCCAGGTTTCTTCTTCTTTCGGCATACTTCATTGCAGTCACATCACTTCTGGCAGTCCTTGTGTTCCGTCAGGCCTTGATGATCCTCTTCATACTCATAATGCCTGTGCTAACAATTCTTGCCTGCCTTGATATTGGGGTTAAATATGCCAAAATGGCGTGGGAACTTGTCCTGGAGTTCATGTTCTTTCCTTTTGCTGTTATGCTTTCTCTGATGCTTGCAAGAATATTTTCTGCGGATGCGGTGTTGAATCTTGCATTCCTGTTCCTCCCGTCTATCCTTCCAGGATACCTTATGTTTTCCGGAAGAAACCTTTCCACAGCTCCAATGATGAGTTTCATTGGAGGCATGACCCTTGGTGGAATAGCATCCAGAACTGCCGGCGTCGCCACATCATTCATGGATACGGCCAGCACAGGTAATCCAGTAAGGGCAATGTCATCAATTGCTCTGGCACCTGCGGCAGACTACAGACTTGTATCAGGGTTAAAGGCGGGTAAGATGGATAAGAAATCCATCCTTGAGGATGTGAAGAATGAGGAACTGAAATATCGTAAAGGGTATCAGGGATGATAAGGCAGCGAATCCCCACAAATCTTCTAAACTATCGGCCTACATTGCTGGGTATAGAAATCTGGAGACTGCTGTCCATCTTTATGCTTGCAGTTATCTCATTTTTACTGTACAGGTTTACAGGAAACTATGCGTCATTGTTCGTAATGGCCCCGGTTATCCTCATAGCCTTCAAATACCAGAATCGCACTATTCTGGAAGTTTTCATGGCATGGGCAGAATATACAACGGCAAGGAAGATTGTCGAAAATAGGTCAATCATAGGGATTACTGACCACGGAGAAATGACCACTTTCGCCATGGGCAGTTTGATTTTCACCATTACCGAAATAGGGGGAATGAACATCCTGGAGACGCGCAATAGCGAGCAGTACAGAATCTATAATTCACTGGAGAAAATCATTAATGATGCGGAAATGAAATTTAGTTTCCTGACAGTATCCACGGCTGATCATGGGGAATATCCAGGCTACGCTCAGCAGAGAATCCGGAACTTTGTCATTGTTCAGGACCAGCGTTCGTCTAAAAACAGCTTGGATGAAGAGATAATCTTACTTACAGAGAAAGTCAGGGACGGTTTGGATTCCATGGGTTTCACATTTAGAAGTGCCGGTATTGTCCAACTACTGGAAATAATGGCTGAGAGCGGATACCGGCAGTCAGGAAATAACGGGAGTTCTGATCCCTCTGCTGTCAGTTCAATGGAAATGATTTCGCTGATCCACAAGTACAGGCATTTCAATAAAGCTTCAAGATATTTTGCAGATCTCTCACTGAAGGATTCCAGCTATGAATTAGGATCTTCATATATTGAGGTACTCAGATCAATGGGAATAGATTTTACCATCACCCTATCATCGAAGAATATCGAGGCAGCCCGTTCGTCGAAATATTTGAAGCGCATTATAGCTGAGAGGTCTGCAGAGATGAGAAATGCCGGTTCAAGTTTTACAAATTCTGGCAACAGGCTGAAGCTTCAGGTGCAGGACGGAAAGCATATGCTTGAACTTCTGGAGAACAGTGGCATCCGGCCCACAATAGCAGCGGCCACTCTGAGAATATTTGCAGATCATCCTGCAATTCTTAAGGAAAACATATCGAGAGTGGAAAATGCCACGAAAAAACTCGGACTTGAATTTGTATCAATAAACACCGGCTGGAGGACTTCAGGTAATTACATGCCATTTGGCACAGACCTTAATGTAAATTATTTGATGAACACCAGATCAGTCTCATCCCTTCTTCCTTTTCTGTCAGCGGGCAATACAGAAAGACATGGCATCAGGCTGGGCTATGACGATCTTAACGAACAGCCCGTATATCTGGATTTTTTCAGGGGAGCATCGCACAATTCAATTATACTGGGAGAAACAGGATCAGGAAAGTCATTTTTTGCCAAGTATATAATCTCCAGATACATAGAACAGAGGAGTGATCTGTCAGTAATCATTTTTGATCCTCTCGAAGAGTACGGCTGCTCATTTTTCAGGTCTGAATGTTCAGTGATCGAGGTCAAAGAGATGGAGGATGTCACTCATTTGCGTGAAAATATTACCCGGGCATGCAAAAATGAAAACGAATCCGGCGAATCCTCACACATAGCTGTTGTGCGTCCAGGCACAGTTAACGATGAGTCGTGGGATAATAGACTTCATGGGATATTGAGTGCAGTGATGAGCACAATTGACGTTCTACGGGGAAACAAGATAGTCGTCCTGGATGAATGCCACCTCTTTCTCAAAAGCAGGGCCAGTACACAGATTCTGGATTCTCTGGTGAGGCATTCAAGGCACTCGGGAACTGCCATAATCAGTATATCCCAGAATGTGACAGATTTCATGGCAAATGAAAGCCGCTCCATAATCTATAACAGTGCCAATATATTCCTGTTCAGGACCAGGAGCCTGACGGAAAGCTACATGGAGGCACTAAAGCTTGATGATTTCGACATTGAACCACCTGAAACGCTGGCTGGTGGAAAGGGATATACCTACTCCGAATGCATTTATTCCGATGGCCACTATGCCAGAAAATTACGAATTATTCCAGATTCTGGAGAGAATTATACTGCATGATTACATCGATGAGGTTGAATCTTCTTCCCTTATTTTGTTCTGAACTAAAACAAGCTCCAGAGCCCCAAAAATAACCATTGGTATAACGAAAGAAGTAAGGCCAACATCGGCCCAGGTATTGAAGACTATGGACCAGGCAACATAGAATCCAGCCCCTATAAAAAGGAGGCCAAATCCCACAAATTTACCCCAGAAGTGCCTTTTCCAACCTGATACGGGCATCATTGAAATCTCGTTCCTCGCCATAGTCTATAGAGACGATTATCAAAAGGTATTATTTCATTGTATCGCTGAATTGCCACTGACAATGATGTAAGCCACCAGCAAAGAATTCTGTTGATTTAAACCTCATAAATCACAATGGATGGGCCTGGAAGTGAATTTCTCCAGAAGAATTTTAATCGTGATCACGAATATGGGGTTGTGCTTCATTCTGAGGAATATGCTATTCGGACCAGGAACATCGTGAAATCATACGACGGCAGGCATAATGCTGTGGATGACATATCATTTGATGTTGCAAGAGGGGAAATTTACGGTCTTCTAGGCAAGAATGGAGCAGGAAAGAGCACCACCATAAAGATGCTCACCACACTCATAAAGCCAACATCCGGGACAATAGAGGTGCTGGGCATGGAGCCATCCAAACAGTCCATCCAGATACGAAAGCGTATCGGAGTGGTGCAGCAGTCTGAATCCTTCGATTTTGCCACGGTGGAGAACAACCTCAGGATATACGGGATGCTCTGGGAGGTTCCGCGTGAGGTTGTTAGTGCGAGAATCGAAGAGCTTCTGGATCTCTTTGAACTTACAGAATTCCGCAAGGTCCGCGCTTTTGAGCTTTCTGGAGGGCAGAAGAAGAAACTGCAGGTAGCAAGGGAACTGGTTCACGACATGGATATCCTGTTCCTGGACGAGCCAACTGTTGGCATGGACCCAATAATGAGAAGGCGGATACTTGACAGCATCAAGGACAGGGTAAAAAACGGGCTCACAGTCCTTTTCACCACACATTTTCTGGAAGAGGCTGACTACATCTGCGACAGAATAGCAATTATGTCGGAGGGGAAAATCAGGGTAGAGGGGACATCATCAGAACTCAAGGAAAAATATGGAGGTCTCAGGACCTTGGAGATCATAACAAGGGAGAACGGATCACCAGATGGAATGGACCGCCTGCGGGAGCAGCTGGTTTCAACTGAACTTGCCAGCGAGGTTAAAGGGCAGGGCAAAACCATCACAATTCTGGGCAAGTCCATTTCACGAAACCTGGACCAGATCCTTTCTTCACTGAAAACCCTAGGAATAACTATTGACAGCATCAACCTGAGGGATGCAACCCTGGATGATGTTTTCATAGAGGTGGTGAATTCCTGATGCATGCGCCTGCATTCCTTAGACTGACCTACCGGAATATCAGGGTGAACATGGACCTGGGAACCATGATATTCATGCTCGGCCTTCCTGCACTATATCTGCTGGTAATGGGAACAATGCTCCAGAACATAATTCCCGGTGTGGAACTCAGCTCATCAAAGATATCATACACACATTTCCTTGGCCCCGGAATAGTTGCTATGCAGACACTGACGGCCGGGAATATTGGCGGCGGGATGCTATGGAGCGACAGGAGATGGGGGATGTTCGAGCAGCTTCTTGTGGGCCCTTTCAAGAGAACGGATTACCTCCTCGGCATAATTATGGTGGCAATTATCTTCGCCGTAGCCGGCAGCCTTATAATGCTGGGCCTTTCTGTCTCAATATCTGGTGGCTTTATCCTGTCGTGGATCTCAGTTTCACTTACACTTTTCTCCATAATACTTGGAACTATGCTCTTCTCATCGCTGTTTCTCATAATATCAACGCTGGCTAAAACCATGCAGACCTACAACACAATCACCATCGCCCTGTTCTTCGTGCTGGATTTCGCCAGCTCAGCATTTTATCCAATTCCAACAACCAGTGACGCAGTGATAAGGGCAATATCACTGAGCAATCCCCTGACCTACATTGTTGATGTGACACGAACTGCACTTATAGGCGTGCCTGACACAACCACATACATGTACGCCATTGCGATGTTAGTTCTGACCATAGTACTGTTTGCCATTGCCAGGCTGCTCTACAGGACCGTGAGAAGTGGGGTCTAAAACAGCATCTTTCCATGGGATCGGTTGCAGTCGAACAGCCTGTTCGCTTAAGCTAGCCATGGCCGTCTTAATATACATCGAAAAATGTTTATGAGTATCCTTGCAATATGGTACAAGCGATGCGCGATCCGGCTTCTAAATTTTTCAATTGTACGGACAGGGAGAGAGCCATATTCGAGGCAGGTATTAAATTGGGGACAATCTACCATCAGTATGTGGGTGCACCCCTGAACCTCAGCAACGTGGAATCTCTGGAAAAGGCAATCGAGGAGAGTGCCATGGTTCAGCCATTTGTTGAGGAAGCGCATGTCAGGATCGACAAGGAGATAATATCAAAGAAGCAGGGAGTTTACAAGTATATAACTCTGGCTGGAGAAATGCTGAATGTCACCATCGTAATAAAATACAATGACGAAAATATTACAGCAAGGCTCAGGTACGTCCCGGAGATAGATTACCCGCTGATGTATGTGGAAGGATGATGTTATAAATGGCAGTTAAAATCGGCATTACAGGGCCTGTGGGATCAATAAAGGCAGAAGCCCTTCACAAGATAATAGACATGCTTGAAAAGGATGGGACAGTTGTCCAGGGAGTTCTTGTATCGGAAATAACAGAACACGGCAAGCTTCTGGGCTATTCGCTGTTTGACATCAGTACCAAGAAGAAGATTACATTTGCCCAGGCTGGCATAATCTCACGGATCAAGATAGACAAGCTGGGGGTGGATACACGCCTCCTTGAGGAGATTCTTGTTCCCAGTCTTCAAAAGGCCAGGGAGAGTGCTGATGTCATTGTTATTGATGAGATAGGTAAACTTGAGAATACCACAAGAAACATTCAGGAAGAAATAGAGACAACCCTTAAGTCAGAAAAACCCCTCATTGTGACGCTGCACAAAAAGTCCAGAAACCCTGTTCTGCAGGAGATCAGGGCACTTGAGGGGATTCGTGTTTTCGATATAACGCCCATCAACAAGAGCACACTTCCCTTCAAGGTTCTCAGGGTCATAAGAGGGGAAGAAGGTCCATAATTGATCATAAAGGAAGGGTTTGCAAGGATATCTGTTCCTGAGTCCCATAGCAGAAAAGGCCCGGGAACAAGGTCTGCCGGCTTTTACAACAACGAGCAGGTTATTAACAGAGACTTGACTATCCTTGTTCTTTCAAAACTCAGACCAAAAAACTATCTTGATGGTTTTGGCGCAACTGGCGTGAGGGCGATTCGGGTGATCACTGAGCTTGGAATTGAATCTTCCATCTCCGAGATCAATCCTGCTTCCGTAAGGAAAATAGAAGAGAATCTTGCAATGAACAGTGTCACCGCATCGGTCTATAAGGAGCCTTTCCAATCAGCGGTATCAAAGGGGCTGTATGAATTCATTGATATTGATCCGTATGGTTCCGCAGTCCCCTATCTGGAT
>JAKAUW010000015.1 GCA_021817455.1 Thermoplasmata archaeon
AGCTGCATATTATTCGAATAATGAACATTGCATTAATATATGAATTTAAGAATTCGATTCAGAAAATGCTAGGAAAAGATAAGGAAGTGTATTATAGGATGCTGGATCAGGTCTTTTCCCGGGCTTCAGCGATATATGATGAGAAGATACTGTCTAATTTTGCAAATGTCAATATAAGAAACATAGAGATATCCATACTGCTTTCATATTCATTCAGGGGGTGTGTTGCACTTGAAATTGGCCAGGGCACCGGGGAGGAATCCTCGCGCTATATCAAGGCAACAGGTAACAGGCTGGATGCTATTGACGTGTCCGGCGGCATGGTGGACTATTCCCGCATGAAAATGGCGAGGCTGGGATTTGAAGGACTGTATAATGCCATACAATTGCCGGCTTCAGATATTGGCCATCTCAATAAGACCTATGATATTGTTTACAGCTTCAATGGCCTTATAAATACAGAACCTGATTTAACTGATCTGAAGGATGGGATAAACAAAATAACAAAACCAGGATCAGCCATCATACTGTCCTTCCGCAACACTTCCTGCCTCGGAGAGAATCTAATCAGGCTGGTTAGCAGAAGACCAAATCTGGGAAGAGATCGCACACTGGAAAGCGTGGATGTCCAGGTTGCCGGAGACAGTGTTCCTTCCATCTATTACTCTCTGGATGATGCCGGAAAGTTTATTCCTGAGTCTTTCAGGATCATTGGAATATATGGGCTGGCTGTGCTTCTTCCGCCTTATCTTGCCGGGATTGTGAAATCAGGGATGGCAAAAAAGATCATATCTGCCGCGGAAAGAGCCATCTGCTTTCTGCCTTTCTTCCGGACGCATGGAGATGAGATCCTAATTGTTGCAAGAAGATATGCGTGAAATCAAGATTGTCCTGCCTCCACCGGACCTGACAGAGATCAGTGCTAACTTCACGCTTGACCGTGGAAGAGTATCGGTAATCCTCACAGAAAGCAGGCGCAGAATCCTGAGAAGGAGGGCTGAACCCATAATAGACGGGATAACATACAGAGCAGCCAGATGTGACCTGGGAGAAACTACTGAAGCATTTCTGGGAAAGTACGGCAGAGAACACATGGACAGGTACTTCACAGGCAGGAAAAGAATTGCGTATATGCTGACTCCCGTGACGGAAAAACCCATAACCACCATTGGGGAAAATACCCATGCGGAATCGCATTCATCCCGGTACGCCGAAAGGATTCAGGAGGACCAGGTGCAGATGCACCTAAGGACAGTGGCATCAGATTGTCTCAGGAAATTCATGACAGATGAAGTATCGATTCTGGAAGTGGGCTGTTCTAACGGCTATGAAATAAGCCTTGCTAAAATGGGATTTTCCGGAACAAGCTGCGTATGCGCTGATGTATCGCCGGAAGCCCTTGAATTTGCAAAGGGAAATTCTCCTGCAGGCACTTATGAAGGATTTATAGAGGTGAGCGGAAACTGGGATGAGACCATCGGTTCCTTCGATATCATTTACAGCACATTTGGTGCAACCGATACATCGTCCTTTCATAAGATCGCCAGCTTTGCAAGAAACAACCTCAACAGGAATGGATTGTTCATCGGCACTGCGCTTAACAGGTTTGCAGTCTGGGACCTGGTGCTTTCAGCCATAACAGGGAAGAGAGGCTATGCTGGGAATCGACTGTCGGGAATCATCCCTACAGGTGATAGCAGGTACCCCGTTACGGTACTTGCAAGGAATGTAAGAGAAATAAGTTCCAACGGTATCCTTCATCCTGAGTCATTCCGAGGATTATCCATGCTGTTTGCGCCTTACAATTACAGGAGAATAAACAGAATACTGATTAAGATACCATTCATGAGGAAGCTTGACGAGATTCTTTCCGGAATCTTTCCACTAAGCATGCTGTCCGAATACATCCTCTTTGTCCTGAGTCCGGCTACCGGATAAATTTTACCAGTTGCTTAAATCCCTCCCCATAATTCTTAATAAAAACGCCCCCAGGAGAGAGAATATTTCAACAATGGAGGCCATGAACAGAATTGTCAGACTTCCGGGATAATCACTGTTAAAATTTCTGATTGCAGCGATGGTCTCAAGGGGATTAAGAGAGGAGATTGAGAAGGAGGCATGTTCCCCAAGCTGCTTTCTGGACTGCATATGCCCGAAGTTAACACGGATTCTCTGCCTCAGGAGTTCTTTCATTGAACCTGGCACTGTGTTGTGAACAACCACATCTCTGCAATACCTTATCTTTCCTCCTCCAGCCACGGCCCTGTGGCAGAGATATTCGTCATCGTTGACAATATCGCTGCTGGGTATAATGAAGCGATGCCTGACCACCTGGAATTCACCACCGCAGAAGAACTGGTTTCTGGATTCCTTCATGGCAACATAAGAATCATGAAAATGCCACATTACCTCACCTAACCTCGATGACAGGGTGCCCCCATGGAACGGTTCTATTCTGGGGAATGCAAGCTCGTAACTGTCGCCAAGGCACTGGATCATCAGCCCCACCACAGAATCGTCAAATCTTGTATCTGCGGAAATGAGGAATATATGGCCATCACGGATGTTTTGAATTGCCCTGTTGTATGAGGAAGACTTCCCCATTTTCCTCTGCTCATAGAGTATCTGAATGTTCCTGTGATCCAAGCTTTCAGCTTCAATATCAGTATGGACGCCACCAATGGCCATGGTGGTCTCATCAAACAGATCGGAAAGGGCCTTTTCCATTGCATATTCAACATCCGCAGGTCTCGCATAGCTGAAGAACACCGCGTTCCTAAGGGTCATGATGCTGCTCCGCCTCCCGGATGAGCCGATACTTCAGTGAGTCAAGAAAGAAATGGTGCAGTCCCATCTTTGCCTCAAAGCATTCCTGGGATTTACCTGACGCCTTAAAGTGGTGGTTTGTCATTCTGGTTTTCGCCTGCTGATACGTGCCAACAAGCAGGTATGCAGCAAAGTTCAGGAGCTTCAGGGCTGCTGATGAACTGGCATCCTTGGCAGGAACTACCTGATTCCCAGCATCATGCTGCCTGGTCAGGGGTGAAAGCTGGAGCAGTTCTCCATAATATTGCGATCCCAGCACGGGTATGACTCTGGTGGCGTCCCTGGCTGTAAGCTGGTCAAGTGATTCACTGAACAGGTTATGTGCAAAACTGCGATCCATGCTCAGGGAAAGGCATATTTCTTTGAAGCCACACAGGCGACGAACAATGAGGGCATATAGAAGCGTTAGCCATAGGCAATCCTGATTTGCTATTATGAAAATATCAATGTCATCTTCACTTCTGGGATCATATGACACTGATCCTGAGATACCTGCGAAAGAAACGAGCCGTTCTGGAAGGTGCAATATAAAAGCGCTTCCGGAAGCGACCTTGGCTGTCTTTATGTTCCTGTTCAGTGAGCTCTCTGTGACTTCCATCTTTTATCACTATCTCATTCACCTCTACTTCCTGTGGAGAGCAAATGCAACGCCGGAGGTTATGATATAAAAGGCAAACAGGACATCATAAAGTCCCGGGATGTATGGCAGTGAACCCTTGAATTTGGAGAAGCCGAACAGGTATGTTGCAAAGGATGAAGCAGATGTGAATCCCACCATGGAATAGGTGGCAATATCTGCAATAAGGAAAACTGCAAGCAGCGCTGTTCCTACGGCGGCAATTGTTGAATTTCTTCCAGTTGGCCTGGCTAATATGATCCCGGCTCCGATAATATCCACAATGCCTGTTATGAGGAGACCATACCAGTGTATAAAATATGGTTTCACACTTCCAAAATCAGTCTGCAGATTCTTGTCCGTGAATAGAATGGTAATTGTGATCGCGAAGTCAATGAGGAGCAATATTCCCACGGCATACACAATTTTATTAACGCTTGTTGCCATTATACAATCATTACGTAATTATAATATTAATACCTTACTACACAAAAATATTGTAGTTATTCTTAATAATATTAACAGGAAGCAGCATGAAAAGTGATGAGCTATGCCTCTCTTCCACGCCATCCGGGCCTGGAAAATCCCTCCCTGATGCAAGGATCCTTTCCATTGCAATAGTGACGCACAACAGGGAGGGAAAGCTCCAGAAACTGATCAAATCTATATTGGCATCGCAGCAGATTGTCGCCAGGCTGTCAGAGATCGTAATAATTGATGATTCCCCTTTCAGGACAGAACTCACTTCTGATTTTCCAGGTGTCATAGATTATGTGTGGGTTCCTGATCGCATATTTATAACTAAGGCAAAGAATATTGCATGGAGAAGGACAACGGCACCACTTATCCTGTTCGTAGATGATGACAACATCGTCAGCGGAGATTCTGTGCTGCACCTTATGGACATAATGCAGGAATGTCCAGGAATTGGTGCGGTGATGCCTTCAGTGGCTTATCTCAACCATCCGTCACGCATTTGGGTTTATTCAGCGCCATTTCGTCAGGGCAGATGGTCTATGAACCTTATGGGAAGAAATACAATCGAAGATGTGATTCCGGATAAGGACCTGTTGGATACGGATGCCCTCCCCAATGCTTTCATTATAAGACGGTCAGTCCTGATCGCCATACAGGGATTTGATGAGGAATTCATTTACAACAATTCATGTGATTTATGCCAGAGGATCAAGGAATACGGGTTTAAAGTGTACGCCTCCACAGTGTCAAGATTCTACCACGATGTCCCTCCTCCTGACCAAAAAGGGTACTGGGCGGATCATGCTGCTGCCGACATCGAAAGAGCATTTCCTGAATCCAGAGACTGGACTCTTCTGATGAGAAAGCTGCATGGGATAAACAGTAATCGATCTCCATTACTTTACTTGCATTTCTTAATCTGGGTGCTTCAGGTTGATCTGGGCTTGCTGTTGATCGGGCTCTCTTCAAGAAAGTTCATCAGGATCAATTTAGGCTTCCTGAAAGGATTTATTTTCGGTGTAAGAATGAGGGTCTCCACCTTTTACAATCATCCAGGCATAAAGCCTACGGCTTAAGCTGTGGGATGAATGCAGAATGTTCATGTGTACATACAACATACAAGAAGGTGTACCTGCGGGCAGCGGGGAATTTAAGCCTGATAAACCATCTGAAAAGGATGGCGGGAGATGGAATAAGACCTTTGGATATGATGATAAAGGCACCATCGGTGAAGCAGGAACCTCACAAACTTCAGCTGTGGGAGATGTCAGAAATAAAGTAGCAAGAAAGCTCAGATCTTCATAGAGGAGAGAATCACATGGACGGAAGAATGCAAATTACAGCACAATGCAGGAAAGACAGTAACCAACACCGTAATTTCCCGTCGTCTGTTTTTTCTGCAACAATCCACAGAAGCACATATTCTTGTATTGAAAAGATCGTACCATAAGTTATGCCTCAGCCAGACTGTCTGAGAAGAAAATACGCAAGAACTTTTAAGGGCTGCATTCCCAAACGCAGCAAAATTCTGCACTATTTTGCACAGAACAGTTAATATAGTGCAAGTGAGTCTGACCGATGATAATGTCATATTCCATCTGCATAACGAACTTCAATGATCGGCCTTACATAGAGAGGTCGCTCCAGAGTATCACCGACTTTGCTGGAAGGATAGATGCAGAGGTTGTTGTGGTGGACAGTAACAGCACTGACGGATCTCAGGAAGTTATCGAAGATTACCTTCACAGAGGACTTGTTCAAAGAGTAATAAGCAAACGATGCTCAAGGGGAACCGGAAGGGATATTGCTTTCCGAAATTCCCATGGCGATATTGTTATGGCAAGTATTGACACGGACGTTGTTTACAGCGTACCTGGACTTCTGCAGGTTGTTGCAGAATATACAAGCAGGAGAATGGGTAAGCTCTTCGCAGTATACGGAGCCATGATTGGCACCAGATCATGCATAGAGAAAATCGGCGGCTGGAAAGACCTCGACAGGCATGAGGACAATGAGATATCCATGCGGGCGATGCTTGCCGGCCTTTATGATCAGGACATGTCAATCAATGTGGTCAGGGAGCACCTTTCTGAGATGCGGAAGCTGACATTAATTGAATCCATGAAACTCACATATACTGATTACAGGGACTGGTACAGGATCGGTCTGAAGCTCAGGAATACCCCGCCAGATGCCCTGGTGAAACCGCATGTTCTTCTGTCCTACGTTTCAGCCAGAATTCGCGGTGTCATGTCATCACCCGTTTTTGACCAGTACATCGCAAAATTGAAGGAGGAAGATGTTGGGAACACCATTCGCAGATGATTCCGGACCTACAGTGAAGAGAAGATTCCCGGCTCAGAGTTTCCAGGCTCGTGTCGTTGCTGTTGCTTCTAGCAGCTGCTGGATACCTTGATATCAGACTGTTTGAATCCAGAGCAGATCAATTCGGTTTTAACATTTCATACGCAGGCGGAACTCCTGTTGCGGTGGGGGGGATCTATTTTTTCACATTTCTGAGCATTGCTGCCTCACTTGCTGTATCTCGCATTAGAAAATTTCCCCTTTTCGCCACTTTAACTTTGGGGCTGCTGTCGGCTATGGCATTCTATGAGTTCACATATGCCATCATATTTGCAGTATTTGCTAGGAACTTAGATTTGCTTATTCCGGAAGCAAGTCTTTCTGTATCAGGCTGGACGGGATATAGTACCTGGTTTATGCTGAAACTCTTGTGATATGCCTCAATTATCCTGCCCGGAAGATGCTGCATTTAACCAGGGAAGGAGTGCTTCTCATAGTGTTATATCTTGGGACAATGGCCACCTGGATACTCATTTTCAATATTCAGTATCCGCCTTTTATCAATTCAGCTGGAGTGTACTCTGTCAATACGATTGTGGAAGTTACCCGTTCTCTCATTCTTCCAGTCAGTTACAGGAATCCTTAGAGGAATGGAGCAGCAGTTCATTTCCAAACAACGTCCGCCTGAAAGGCCACCTGGAATGGATTTATACCTTGGTATGTTTTATATCAGTTATAACCATAAATTTATGGAAAAAATGTATGTTCACTGGAAAATTTCTTATACGAATGACATTTGATCTTTTTCATTGGAACTTTCTGACATAGATAAGAAATTTGACATGCAGTGTGTCATCTGGATAGGTTCAGACCTGAGTCTGTTCTCATTTCCAGAGAGTTATAATGAACCCATACCAATTTTTCTTGACTTCAGGAACAGTTTTCACAGGGCCACAATGGTTATTGACAGAAGCGTGTCAATGAAAGACATCCAGAAGCTGAAGTTCCAGTATGAAGTGAAGCAGTCCGGTTCCTTGTATACTATTTCAAGGGATATACCCGAGAGTGCACTGGTAAAGAGAATACATGACCTTGTAAACACACATGCTGCCTCAATCGTTGCAATATACCTTGAGAAGAAACTATTGAAGATAAAGATCAAGTTCCATCACAGTGCCGACAGGGAGATTTCTGATCATCTGCTTTCCATGGCCCTTCAGTATGAGGACTTTTTCATTGAGTATCTTGGCCCTTCTTCTGGCATAAAGGAAGATCTTCTTGAGCTGGACAGGATGTTTTCTCTTACGGCACTTTCTTTTTCCATAAATGAAGATTCTTCAACCCGGGATACTCTGGCAAGGTTTCCTGAAGGTACTGTGTTCGAATTGCAGAACAAAGCCGGCAATCACATGGCGATTCTCGCGTATCCTGAGACGATGACTGATGTGCCCCAGGGTGTTGTCCAGATCTCCAGAGAAGATTCCATATACGAAACTGAATATTCTCATCCTGCCCTGGATATCATAAGATCAGAAGCATATGCCCAGGGGATTGTGCGCTATAACTACTTTGGGAAGCTGGAAAATAGCAGGCTCAGGGTCAGAATTCTTCTTCTCAAGAGCCACCTTACCGCATATCTTTCCATACTGGAAAGAATTGGAAAGGAAAATGGCAGTTGGAACATTGTCCTTGATGGAGTGACCAGTATCACTGATTCAACATTTTCAGATTTTTAATTGTTGTTCTGCATTAAGAAACGTTGAAATTACCCCCCCCAGATCAATGAACCCCATGAGGAAAGCCACTAATCCGGCGATGTTGACGAACTACGAAGCTCATACCCCCGGTAATGGAATGAAAAATCCCATTCAGTTCATCCGAAAGGCTTTGCACATGAGCTCGGGAACACCTCGTCCTTAAACAACTGCAGAACAGAATTTCCGGTCCAAGTGAGGAATTTCTATATAAGCAAATTCACATTTCCCTAGGTTGAAATCGCTTTCCGGACACCGTTTGCAGTTAAGCATTCTAATGTTGGCTGCAGTCGCATATGCTGTTGTATATTCCGTATTTGCATACATGCGATATATCAGTTACAATTCTTATGTGTTTGATCTGGGGGTAAGTTCACAGCTCCTTTACGGCGTTATGCATGGCGGAAATCTGAACTTTGGAAACCTGGTTGCCAATAAGCTGATCTACATTCCAATAGGTTTACTGTACGGAATCCATCCCTATCCGCCTGCTCTTGAATATGCACAGGCAGCATGGCTGGCTTTTGGTTCTGTGCCGCTTTACTTTATAGCTTCCAGAAGGCTTGAAAATAAGAACTATGCTCTGGCTGTAGCCCTATCATACCTGTTCTTCTATCCACTTGCAGGTGATTACTGGTTTGATTTCCACTTCATGGCATTTTTTCCCACATTTCTCCTGCTGTCATTTGCTTTCAGGGAGAGTAACAGGGTCCGACTATCGCTGATAACAGCAGTTCTGGCTGCCATGACTGACTTTATGTCGCCACTCATAATCGCATTCTATGGAATTTATGTGATTTTGGATCACAGGAAACAAAAGGTTTTGAGTCCCGATACTCAGGGAATTTTCCGAATTGATTCTGGTCTCTATCTCGTCCTAATCGGGATTGTGTTTTTTGCCATAACAGTGGCGTACTTTGGATATGGTTATTTCTTCCTTTACGCCTCTGGGGCCATAACTGTGCCTTCACCATTTTCCGCAGGAGCTTCGTTGATCGCCAGAAGCGAATATTTCTTCTGGCTGCTTCTTCCTGTGGTATTCCTGTGTCTGCTTGCCCCGGAAAGCATGATTATGATCATTCCATATGTGGGCTTTGCCTTGGCAAACCAGTATACTCCATATGTAAGCACCATGTATTACCAGTATCCGGCTCTTACTGCACCAGTTATATTCTATTCCCTGATTCTGGGCATTGAACGGGTATCAAAGCAGGATCGTGTGAAGTTAAAGAGGTCCCTTAAGAATTTCGGGAGAATTTCCTACGCCGTTCTGACATTTGTTGTAGTGCTGGCGATTCTTTTCACCCCCCTTGGTAATCTTGCCAGCAATAATTCTCTCAATCCGTCGCTATCGTATGCACTGACGGGACAGAGCGCAAGTTACGAAGCCGCCAACCTTCTGCAATATCATTCCTATGATGCCAATGTATCCAGGATCATATCTCTTGTACCCATGGGATCATCGGTGCTCATACAGAACAACATGCCACAGCTCACCAGCGGATATAACTGGACTATTCCAGACTATCTCAATGTTAGCAGCAGGCACCTGCCGGAGTACGTGGTAGCCGATCCTTACAACAGAGCGTATTATACAACCTACTTTTCCACAAATTACCATCTCAATATGGCATATGATGTAAATTATTTCCTTGAAAGCGGAATGTATGGAATTTTTGCGGAAGCTGACGGAGTAATGCTCCTGAAAGAAGGCTATGATGGCCGGCCGATCCTCTGGACTCCACTGCATTCCATGCCCGTAGATATTTCAGTTACTCCTGAACCTTCGGACATACACACAGTGAATTATTCCAATATAAATTACAACAGCCTGCTGTTTCTACCTGAAGGCAGTACGCAGGTGACTGTTAGCCTGTCTGGCTCCGGCACCGGTAAGTTTCACCTGGAATCCATTAACATTACATGGCGCTTCAGCTATTTTTCAACCGATCATTTCATTAACATTACTTCTGGGAACTATTCATTCCACAACAATAGTTATATTTTCCAGACGGAAATTCCATACTCAGCTGTGCCCATATTCAATATTGCATTAACATACGAGAGCTCTTCCGCATTGCCAGTCTCTGTGGAGATGCATCTGCAGCAATTTTCCTACAATCTTAAAACTGGAATTAGCCCTCACTGAATATTCTCTGATTTCCCGAAATTTTATACTAAAATATTTTTTATATGATATTGATAACCATTCATAATGACAGAGGAGGAGAAACAGAAACTCAGTCTCACTGGCACTGCATACAGGTACGTTTTTGATGGGATAATGAACGGGAGATACCGGGCAGGCCAGTCAATCAGCCCCGATACACTGGCTTCAAATCTCAACATGAGCAAAACACCCATAAGAGAGGCTTTGCTCCAGCTTGAAACAGAGGGTTTGATTGTAAGAAATGGAAGATTCTACAACATCATATATCTTGATGAAAACGAAGTCATAGAGTTGTACGAGGTCAGAGCCATACTGGAAGCTGAAGCATCTGCAATGGCGGCAGCAAGAATGACCGATGATATTCGCAAGGACCTGAAAGAGACTCTTAGGATTATAAAAAAGATGAGTTCGGCAGAAAATCCTGACCCCATAATGCTGGCTGACCTTAATGGAAAACTTCATTCAATGATTGCAGCGGCAAGCGGCAACAGGTACATTGTTGAATATACCAGCAACATAAGGCTAAAGCTGAAAGTTGTCAGAACAACACTGTTCAGCAGCTTCGATAGAAGGGAAGTTGAGCTTAAGGAGCACGAAAAAGTAATAGAAGCAGTTCTTTCCGGAGACCAGGCAACGGCAAGAAGAAGCATGTGGGAACATGAGATGGAAGTCCTTGAATATCTCAAGGCATCGGTACTGAACAAGATTTATTGATTACTATCAGGCTTTCTGGTCTTCAATACCTTCCCTGTCCTTTGACTGGCCAGGAGTGTCGTTCTGTATTTTTTCCACGAGAAGTGTAAGGTTATTCACATTTTTAACAACTATGTCATCGCCCACATTCAGGTCACCTGTTCCTATATTCTCCGCGCGCCAGAATTGAGAGTTTACTTTTACTTCCGTGTAGTTTGGGGTCTTTGCAGATACTTTTCCTTTCTGACCAACCATGGAGGTTGCCCCTGTCAGTGGTTTTCTGCCAAATGGGTAACGCAATAAAAGTCGAGTGATCCAGGCTCCAAGGGCAAATCCTATTATAAGAAAGATCACAATATATAAAATCAGGGTCGATTCTGAATACAACATAAATGCTTCACTTCGTCATTTCTTTTTTGGATTTACCTTTTTCCCACAATTAGGGCAGTACTTGTCATCGGGGGAGAGTTCATGTCCACAGTACTCGCATTTGAGCCCCAGACTCTTCATGGTTTCCAGGGCTGGTGCTTCCTGTATAACTTCCTCGTTGCCTGTTTCGCTCTCTATGTGGGTGGGGGATTGTTTCTGATCCTTTGCAGGTGTGGTTCCGAAGTACGCCATTCCTATATTCTGCTTTGTTGATCTGGCATTGGCCATCTCAACCTGCTTCCTGTATTCTTCCTCGGATTTCCTCTTCTCTGTTTCTTCCTGGTGCTTTCTTGCGTCGCTTATCCACCTCTTTATCTCATCATCCCACTTTGAAGGATCCTTCAACGCAAATTCATATCTCTTTTCCTGTCCATCCTTTTCGAATTCCACAGTGAGAAATTTCTTTGTAAACAGCTTTAACTTTGGAACTGCTGAAGATACATTCTTTAATTCAAAGAGGCGAACGTCCATATATATCTTGGGAGGAGCTGCCCTGATAAAACCTCTCTTCCCCTTTATTTCGTATATTATACGCTTATCAGTAAGATAAAGGGTACCATCCTGGATTTCAGCTTCTCCTTCCCTGAGGACGCATTCCTCTTTCATCAGTTCGTGTTCATCCACTTCATATATAGGCATTGATAGTTTGTATATTGAGGTAGAATTATTAACCTTTTTGAGTCTACGCGCCTTGACATTAAAATAGTGAGGATAACCAGCTATTATTCTCAGAGGACGCCAGATTCTGTGAAGATATTACTGCAGTCAGATTTAATTTGATTTACAATTTACCTCATACAAATTTCTAAAAACATAAACATTACTGAGTAGTAGTAAGTGATCAATTTCATTATTAGCCCGTCTTTTATGACTTTGTCAAAGGATACTCACAATGTACCGACATTTTTTAGGAAATCTTTTTGGTTACTAAAGCCTGCAAATGTTGCTTTTGGGTCTCGCCCTGCATTTCACCTCTCTGAATCATTGGCTTTTCACAACAGAGTTTCCATTTTTGACTGTTTCGTGCACATAACAATACTTTCATTAGGTGATTTCAAACCTCCTGAGAGATAAGTGCAACCATGTTCTGTTCTTCAAGTAATGCCATGATAACAATTGGTCGAGCAAATTGAAAGAGTAGAATAGACTGAAAATTGTGGCATAATAATAATCATTTAGGAGCCTGAGGAATCGCATAAAACATCTGGCCTAGTGGACAATTTTGTTTAATAACCCAATACAGACTGGATTTTTTCATTTGTCACGGAACTACTCCCGAGTTATAATCAATAAATAGCAATTCCCCGCTATCTCCAAATCCCAGCTTAGTGTAGAGAGACAATGCGGCAAAGTTATCTTCTCTAACCGTTAAGAATGGTATCTTTCTACGATCTTGAACAAGATTACAGATATGACCAACCAATGCGCTGGCATAACCCACCTTACGATAATTTGGGTGTGTGACAAATCCCCCAACGGAACTATAGTTATGAACTGTCGCCATTATGGAACCCCTACTGATAAGAATACCGTCAGAATAGATCCCATAAGTCTCCCTTTCTCGCAGAAACAATCTTTCAGATATCAAAGGATCATGCATGACGCTATTAGGTTCAACAGTTGAAGATAAAGCAATAGATTGCTCCGCTTCTGACTCATCTAATCTTCTTATATCAAGGTGAGAATTTATAATGTTACGTGTGTTTGTAAGTTTTTGCAGAAGTTTTTCTCTGTAAATTCTTAAGTTTGATATAGAAATAGAATTATTATTGGAACTCACAGGTGCTAGAGCTATGAAGCTTGCATTTCTTTGTATCGCATTTTTCAGCATTATTTTCACTTCATCCAAATCATTACTGGTGGGAATTAGCCACAAAATAGGTGAGTACCATATATGAGGATTATATTTAGATTTAAATTCCACAATATAAGCTTTTTTCCCCAATAGTTTTTGAGTGAAAACTTCTGTCCTTTCTGGATATTCAAGAATGGAACTTATTGCGTTCGTAGTGAAGGGGAGTTGTTCTAAAAGATTGTCCATATCTTCCTGATCAAATTTCATAGGACGTCGAATCATTATTACCTACATTTATAATTATCATTCCCACAATAATAGTATATAAAATCCCCATGTCATGCCTATTAATATCACGAAAACCGTAAATAAATAGAAGCTCTATTTAACTCATGTCAGAGAAGAATGACACTGACATATTTCCTTATGTGGATAGATCTAGAATAACTAATTTGTTTATACTAATTGCTATATCTGGTGCTTTAGGAGGATTTGCTGCCGGGTATGATACAGGAGTTATTGGGGATGCTCTCAATGTTATTTCCATAAAATTGACCAGTACTGAAATTGGATTATCCGCATCTGGTCTTTTGCTTGGAGCATTATTCAGTTCAATTGTGGCAGGACAAATATCTGACGTGCTTGGAAGAAAGTGGATACTCGTCTTTGACGCAATTCTTTTTACTCTTATGCCTGTTCTCCTAGCTCTTGCAACCTTTAATTTTGCCAGTTTTATGGCTTGGAGAGTCATTGAAGGGTTCGCTCTCGGCATGGACAATGTTCTCGCTGGCATATTTATCGGTGAGATGGTACCTACTACCAAGAGGAACAAGTATATTGCCACCCAGCAACTAATGACAGTTATCGGAGCTTTCTTATCATTCTGGATAGGTTATGGATTAACATTTTCCTCAAACTGGAGATTAATGTTCGGCTTGGGTGCCATCCCAGCAGCCATTATTCTAATCATAAGATTCAGAATTCCAGAGTCTCCCAGATGGCTTATGTCTAAGAACAAAAAAGAGCGTGCTAAATCAATACTTGAAAATGACTTTAAAGTGGATGTGGTGGAATCTGAATTTCAAAAAATCTATGAAGGTATAAAAGCAAGTGCATCACATGAAGGTACTTGGAAAGACGTATTCTCAAAGAAGATGCGCAAATATGCCTTTATTGCTATTATAATTGGTCTTTTTGTTCAGTTCAGTGGAATCAATACATTCATCTTTTATTCACCTGAGATTTTCGTACACCTAGGCTACACGAAAGTTTCTGCTGCCTTTACAAGCGGATGGGCTACGGGAATAGCTGAAATGTGGCCGGTTTTTCTAGCTCAATTCCTATTGGTGAACAGAATGGGTACAAAACGTGCATTTTTAATGGGATCTGCTGGAATGGCAGCATCTCTAGTAGTTGGTTCGGTATTTTTGCTCACTTTGCACGGAACACCGCTTGGAACCGCAACTATCGTACTCATATTTGTATTCTTGTTCTTCTTTGAAGCGGGATATGGAGTGGCTCTCTGGGCATTCAGTCCAGAAGTTTTCCCTACTTCAATAAGAGGAAGGGGTACTAGTCTGTTTATGACTGCAGACTCATTGGCGGGTTTCATTGTAACAGGTACTTTTCCCCAGCTTTTGTTGACTATAGGTCTAGCTTACACGATGGATATCTATGGCGTTATCACAGTAATAGCTTTCGTATTTATGCTTATTTTCCTACCAAATCGCAAGGGAAAACCGCTATTGGAGGGGTTAAAATCAATAGATGAGGGAGCCTCTAAGGTTTCCTAACAGTTTTTATTATTGACCATATAATTTAATTTCTTCTATATCTGAGAGATATTTCTTTGTCTCGTCATCAAATTCTTCAAGAATTTCGGCACCAGTATTTCCTGATAACAGCATTTCCCTGACTTTCTTATTTCCAGAAGCTTTATCGAAATAAGAATCGTGAAAGACAAAGTTTTCGGGATAAAGATCTAAAATATTTCCTATGAGATCAAGAGCAAATCCGAATGGTCTAAATAAATCTCTATCTTTCACATGCACATAAATCCCGTAGCATACATCACCAGAATATTTAGAAAATGATGGCCTGAACTTTATCTCCATCACTTGCACACCGGGCAACTTCATCCTATTGATTCTTTCTTTCAATTTCGTCCCGTTAACCCAAGGCGCACCAATTATTTGAAATGGTCTAGTTGTACCTCTTCCTTCAGAGATATTTGTGCCTTCAATCATAACTGTTCCGGGATAAACTATTGCTGTTTCAAGTGCTGGCATGTTTGGTGAAGGCATTATCCATGGATATCCAGTTTGATCATGCCAGTAATTCCTTTTCCAGTTCTTCACTTTTACAACGTTAAGTTCTGCCTTATTTTTATTTACATATTTATTATAGTACGATCCGATTTCTCCTATTGTTAATGAATGCCTCATTGGGATAGAGATTGCTCCTATGAAGGAGAATAAATCTGGCTGCAATATTGGCCCCTCTGGATTTTTCCCAGTGATTGGATTAGGCCTATCCAGAACAACGAACTCCTGCTCCCCTGGTTGTAACATTTCCATGGTGTATATCATTGTTGCAATGTAGGTATATATTCTGCAACCGACATCCTGAAGGTCGTAGAGAATGATATCAAACTTTTCCATAAGTTCCTTTGACGGATATTTAGAAATATCCTTCTGAGAATCTATTGTTCGCATGGAATGATCTATGTCACGCTTCAAATTTTCAGGCAATGTTTCAGGCTCTCGATACAAACTTTCAACCTTGACATTCAAATCATTATCGAAATACGAGTTTACAGTAGAACCCGCCTGAAAATCTCCAAAATAGCCATGTTCTGGACTGAGAACGGTTATCTCCTTGAGATCTTTCACTGATCTTATAATGTCTAGGGATGAGATCAGGTTCGAATTCCTTGCCATGTTATTGGTAATGAGTCCAACTCTTTTTCCCTTTAATTTTCCAGCTATTTCAGCATGAATCTGGTCTAGTCCAATGTATGTCATATATATTTAATTCCCTCAGTGAAAAAAGAATAGTGTGGAACAGAATAATTTTACCATGAGCATCTGTCACCACTTTTATTGAAGAGTCCATTTTGAAGTATTACCCACTCTACCAATTTTCTCGAAAATTGAACTGAGTTCCTTAGCGTAGTCACCACCATCAAAGAGATCATCAATCGATACACTGGCCGAGTGACCATTGGCATGTATCATCTTTCCATGGCCAAGATATAGCCCTACATGTCCCCTAAAAAACACCAGATCCCCGGGCAGTGCATTGTCAAAGCTATCTACAGTTTCGCAGAAGTCCCTCTGCTGATCAGAATTTCGAGGGAGCAGCTTTCCTGTGAATCTATACAGCCTCTGTACAAATCCAGAGCAATCAAAACCGAAATCGGAAGTCCCTCCCCACAAATAAGGAACGCCCAGAAATTTAATGGCCAGATCGGTGACCGAAAAGTTGTTGTCATTCAGATCAGTTATGGCCTCCTCAGGAATCTTAAAAACTGATACATCATCATCGCTTAAAAGGGATCCAAATGGCAATTTTATTTGCCCTGCATCAAAAAATTGCTTCAATTTGTATTTTCTATTTTCGCCTTCAGTAATGAGAAAGGACTTCATGAATCCTGTGACGCCGTCCTCAGTTCTGATCCGGGTGAACTGCCCCATTTCTTCCAGGATCATGAAATCTTCGCCATATATTACCTGAGAATCTCTTTCTGACTCAAATCTGGGCTCAGTTCTTATATCCGCAACTCCTATTTTTATATATGACATTGGAACGTGATATCCTGAGATATTACAAACTATGCCATGTTCACCCCCAATACTAATTTTATGGAACGCGTAAATTTAAAAAAACAACCAATTAATAGAGCCTGGACATTCATAAGCAATGGAGCGTTCTGCGAGAACTATAAAATATGACATAAGGCCCCAAATGAGAGACGGTATTGAGATATCATGTGACATCTATGTTGCAGAAGACAACAAAAAGCTTCCTTTGATATTGCTCAGGACGCCATATGGCAAGGGAAGTGATCAGATTCAGGATACAGCTCTTAAGTTCAACTCAAAGGGATATCACTTCGTGGCCTGTGACGTCAGGGGCAGGGGTGATTCAGACGGAAAATTCGTGCCATATTTCAATGAGGCTTCTGACGGATACGATCTTGTAAGCTGGTGTTCTTCTCTAAACATCTCGGACGGGAATGTCTTTTCATATGGGGCATCATATTCGGCGAGAATTCAGTGGCTTACGGCCCTTACACACCCACCAAATTTAAAGGGAATGATCAGCATCGTCTCTCCATCTGATCCATTCGTAGAAGACCCAACTGGATACCCATCGCCAATGACAATTCAATGGCTTTACTCAATATCTGGAAGAACCATGCAAAATGGAAGGCTCGTTACATGGGAGAATGTTTTCAAGGGGCTGCCGCTTATAAGTTTACCTAGCCTTACTGGGCGAGAGATACCATTCTGGAGAAATTATTTTGAAAATGATCCGTCAAGCAATTTCTGGTATCCACTGTATTATCAAGATAAATTCGATTCGTTGAGCATCCCAGTTCTTCACATTTCAGGTTGGTACGATGACGAACAGATAGGCACTTTTATCAATTACACTGGTATGAGAATAAATGGGAAAAATGAGTTCACAAGAGAACACCAAGCGTTGATAATTGGACCTTGGCCCCATAATGTAAACTCTTCCACAAAGCTAGGAAGACTTGATTTTGGCAAGGATTCAGTTGTTGATTTGATCTCAATGGAATCAGAATGGCTACGCACTGTATTAGAATCTAGGTTGAACGGGAGTGGGAGGGTGAGATTGTTCATAATGGGATTAAATAAATGGATGGACTTCCCTGACTGGCCAATCGACGGTTCAAAAGAAATGAGTCTCTACCTGAGATCAGGAGGCAGAGCAAATTCCTCATCCGGAGATGGATTACTTAGCTTAATAAAATCATATCAGAAAGGAATAGACTCTGACTTTGATGAGTACATCTATGATCCTGTAGACCCGGTGCCGTTCATAACCGAGCAGAGTTTTGCACAAATTGGAGGGCCAGATGATTATTCCGAAATTGAAAAAAGATCAGACATCCTTGTATATACATCTGATAGCCTAGCAAAATCACTTGTAATAGCTGGTAACATAAGGGCAGAACTTTATGTTTCAACTTCTGCTCCGAATACTGATTTTACGGCTAAACTTGTAGATCTCTGGCCTGAGGACTTTGCACAAAGGCTTAATGATGGTATTGTCAGACTCAGATATAGAAACGGAGTTAAAAGGGAGGAAGAAGTGAGACCGGGTGAAATAATAAAGGTTTCAATTGATCTTTGGAACAATGGTATCAGAATACCTGTTGGCCATCGTCTGCGTCTAGAAATTTCTTCGAGTGCATTTCCAAAATATTCCAGAAATCAGAATATCTCTGGTAAACAGGCCTTTACAAATAACCTACAATCAGCAGAACAGAGAGTCTATCATGGATTGCTGTATCCTTCCCGGATAGTTCTTAATGTGACTGAGGACCTTGACAGATAAAGAATATAATTAATAGATCAAAAGTATATTTCAGCAATGAGACCAGGGATATTCATTCAGTCTGGATTAAGAGGTATGGACAGAGAGGCTGCCCTGAAGAAGATCGCAAAGTTGCTACCTTTTTCTCTGGTTCTTTTCAGGTCAGATTTTTCGTCACAGGACGACCTGAAAGAACTCATAAGGAGGGTGCGCAAGATCTATGTAACTGAAAACGGTATAGAAGAGCCAGTGATCGCAGTAGATCAGGAGGGGGGTAACGTTGTGAGATTGGACTGGCTTGATTACAATCCTAGCAATCTTTTCCTAGGAGAATTTAACAACACAAACTTCACGGGTTATGTCGCTTCCCTGACGGGCTATCAACTCTCAGATTTGGGAATTCACTGGAATCTTGCTCCTGTACTTGATCTCCTAAATCCGTATAATCAGGTTATCCTTGAAAGATCCTTTGGGTCTGACATAATGAAGGTGTCTGATCATGGGACAGCCTACGTAAAGAGTTTGCAGGATCATGGGGTTCATGC